>JAJBVJ010000169.1 GCA_020859875.1 Rikenellaceae bacterium | reverse complement strand
ATACCTTTGCCCATGCCATCGAGAAGACCGGTTCGAATTTCCTACACGGCGAAGCGGTAGCCATCGGCATGGTTACTGCCGCGGCCGCGGCAGTATATTTCGGGGCGGGGGACGCATCGACGATGGGACGCATCGAAAAAGCGCTTTCCAATACGGGGCTGCCGCTAAGGAGCGAAATAGACCCGAAAAGGCTCTTCAAAGCGCTTACCATGGATAAAAAGCGTGAAAGCGAAGATATACACCTGGTACTGCCCACGGGAGTCGGAAGTTGTGAGATCCGGACAACGCCCCTTGTAGAACTCGAGACCTTAATGCCGGAGCTTCCCTGTTGATCTTCGCACCCCGCCTACATCACCTACATACAGGTGGATTTTCGTCTATTTCCGCGGCCGGACTCGAAGAATTTAATACTGCCGGCCGGCCTTTCCGAAGGCGGTATTGCCCGGCCTGCGGCGGGGCGGGAGGATAAGAAAAAGACCTTGAAGCAGTTGTAAAAAGCCGTCGCGGTTAAATTTCTTATAGCGGGGGCTGTGTAAATTAGTAAAATTTATGTAGTTTTGCACTCCGCCAAACCCGGCGCATCCCGCCCAAAACGGCCCGACAAAATCGAAGCGAATAAAATACTTATAAATAAACTTAAACCAAATGCAGAATAAAGGTGCACTTAAATTATTGGTAGTCCTTCTGGTGATTGCCTGTGCGTACCAGCTTTCGTTCACCTTCGTTACGCGTTCCGTGGAGAAAAAGGCGGCAAGGTATGCCGAAGGGTTCCCCGTGGAGCTGCGCGGAGAAAAGGAGCAGTCGTATCTCGACTCGATGAAGACCCAGACCGTCTACAACCTCTGGATCATCAAATACAACTACCGCGAGTGCAAGGAGAAGGAGATCAACCTCGGTCTCGATCTGAAGGGGGGGATGAACGTGATCCTCGAGATCGCCGTGGAGGATGTGGTGGTAGCCCTGTCGAACCACAGCAAGGATGCCGACTTCGAGGCCGCGATAGCGCGGGCAAAAGAGCTCGAAAAGAGCAGTTCGGAGGACTTTATCACCCTTTTCGCAAGGTCTTACAACGAGATTTCGGGCGGCAAGCCCCTCGCAAATATCTTCAACACTCCGGATCTTCGCAGCGAAATTCGTCCGACCTCTACCGACGCGGAAGTGATCGGCGTACTGCGCAGGCAGACAAACGATGCTATATCGAGTTCCTACAACGTGCTGCGCAACCGTATCGACCGTTTCGGGGTGACCCAGCCCAATATCCAGCAGATCGAAGGATCGGGCCGCATCCTGGTGGAACTTCCGGGGGTTAAGGAGCCCGAGCGCGTACGCAAGCTGCTCCAGGGTACCGCATCGCTCGAATTCTGGTCGGTATACGACAACCGCGACATAATCGGCATGCTCGACCAGGCTAATACGCTGATCCGCGGCATCGAAACCACCGCCGAAATCGAGGGTACTCCCGCCGTGGAAGAGACTGCCCAGGAGGTGCTGGCCGAAGAGGCCGGCGGTCTGGCCGCCGAGGGACGGGTGGAAGAGTCGAACGAACTTTTGTCCGCCATCCAGCAGCAGCGCGACAGCCTGTCGGCGCCCCTGCCGGCCCTGGCCCGCGATCCTTTATTCGAGAAGCTGAGGCCGGTGACGGACGAATCGGGAATGCCCTATTCGAGCCCCGTGATCGGGACGGCCTTCTCTTACGACACCACCGCAGTAATGAACTACCTGCGGATGCCGCAGGTGAGGGCTCTGCTTCCCCGCGACATCAAATTCATGTGGGGCGTAAAACCCATGATCGACGAGAACAAGAGGGAAACCAACGTATACCAGCTCTACGGCATCAAAGCCAACACCCGCGACGGACTGCCTCCGCTCGACGGTGGGGCGATCGCCAGTTCGAGGCCCCAGTACGTACAGAACGGTTCGACCGCCGAGGTGCACATGAACATGAACGGCGAAGGCACCACCAAATGGGCCCGGCTCACGGCCGACAATGTGGGCGGTTTCATAGCCATCGTTCTCGACGGCTACGTATACTCCGCACCCAGAGTGAACCAGGAGATCACGGGCGGGAGCTCGCAGATCACCGGCGGTTTCACCTTCCAGGAAGCGACCGACCTTTCCAACGTGCTCAAATCGGGTAAACTTCCGGCTCCGGCACGCATCATCCAGGATACGGTGGTCGGCCCCTCGCTCGGGCAGGAGTCGATCAATTCGAGCATGATCTCGTTCCTGCTCGCCTTCATTCTCGTGCTTCTCTACATGATCCTGTTTTACAGCGGGGCGGGCGTTGTCGCCTGCGTGGCCCTGATCGCCAACCTCTACTTACTGTTCGGGGTTCTCGCCTCGTTCGGGGCGGTGTTGACCCTGCCGGGTATCGCCGGTATCGTGCTTACGATGGGTATGGCGGTCGATGCGAACGTTATCATCTACGAGAGGATTAAAGAGGAACTGCGGGCCGGGAAGGGTCTGGCGGCGGCCATACAGGCCGGGTACAGGAATGCGACCTCGGCCATACTCGACTCGAACATCACCACAATGATTACGGCCGTCGTGCTGTTTATGTTCGGGGTTGGCCCGGTGCGCGGCTTCGCAACCACGCTCATAATCGGTATTCTCACATCGCTCTTCTGTGCCTTCGTCATAACCCGGATGATCCTCGAATGGAGGGTTGCAAGGGGAAAAAATGTGAAATTCTCCACCCGCTTCACCGAGAACTTCCTGACCAATACCAAAGTAGATTTCCTTCGGATAAGGAAAATATCATACCTCATATCGGGAATACTGATCCTCATCTCGGCGGGTTTCCTCGCCACCAAAGGGCTTAACTACGGTGTGGACTTCACCGGAGGGCGCTCCTATGTCGTGAGGTTCGACCACGACGTGACGGCCGACGAGGTGCGCGGAGCCATCGAAGAGGTCTTTGCCGAGGCTCCCGGCGACGATGCGGAAAAGAGTATCAGCGTGGTACAGTACGGCGATGCCAACCAAATGCGCATCGTTACCCAGTACCGGGCCGACGACGATGCGGAGGAAGCCACCGAAGAGGTTGAACACCTCATCTACGAGGCCCTGAGCCCGCTCTACGACACCCCCATAACCGAAGCGGGATTCTCCACCACTGCCACCGACCCCAACGGTATCATATCGGCTGACAAGGTGGGAGCGAGCATCGCCCATGAGACTATCCGCAATTCGTTCATCGCAGTATTCTTCAGCCTGCTTGCCATCGGGATCTATGTAATGCTCCGCTTCAAGAGGTGGCAGTGGGGAGCGGGGAGTGTTATCGCCCTTGCGCACGACGCATTTTTGACCATCGGCCTTTTCTCGGTCTTCTACGGCATACTGCCGTTCACCCTCGAGGTCGACCAGTCGTTCATAGCGGCGATCCTTACGATCATCGGCTACTCGATCAACGACAAAGTGGTGATCTTCGACCGCATCCGCGAATACCACCAGCTCTATCCCAAGCGCTCCGTACGCGAAAATATCAACAACGCCATAAACAGCACCCTATCCCGTACGATCAACACCTCGGGCACGACCTTCGTAACGCTGTTGGCCATATTCCTCTTCGGGGGAGAGGTGATCCGCGGCTTTATTTTCGCCCTGATGTTCGGAATCGTAGTGGGAACCCTATCGTCAATCTTCACGGCTACTCCGCTGGCCTATGACCTGATGAAACGCTCGGGGGAAAAAGAGGAGACGAAAAAATAAAAGTTTCGCTGTCCATGCAAAGGGGCGCACCGACGGTGTGCCCCTTTTTAATGGGATCGCGCGGACGTTATTATTGGAATTTGATTAAATTTGTTGTTTGCAAATAAATATTGGGAAGCCCGATGGATTTTATTCGGATAACTATCGTCGACATACTGGACATCTTCTCGATAGCGGTGATAATGTACTACATGTACAAGATCACCCGCGGGACGCAGGCCCCCAATATCCTGACGGGGATAATACTCATCTACCTTCTGTGGATCGTGGTGAGAGCCCTGAATATGGAGATGCTCTCGGCCGTACTGGGCCATATCATAGGTGTGGGCGTAGTTGCGCTGATCGTGGTATTCCAGCCCGAGATAAGGTGCTTTCTGCAGGTGCTCGGCAAACGGAGCCGCCAGCGGCGCTCCTCGTTTTTCGGCAAGCTGCTGGATTTCCGGGAGGAAAAGCACAGCGACATGAGTTTCCTCAATCCGATGGTGAAAGCCTGTGCCGATATGTCGGCAAGCAAGACCGGGGCGCTGATCGTCATTCAGGAATATGTCGACCTGGGGTTTATCACCGATACCGGGATCACGCTCGATGCCAATATCAGTTCATCGCTTCTGAAGAATATTTTTTTTAAGAACTCGCCGATGCACGACGGGGCAGTGGTGGTAAACGACGGACGCATCGTCGCTGCCAAATGCGTCCTGCCCTCCACGCAGAGCGACGTTCCGATCTCCTTCGGGATGCGCCACAGGGCAGCCCTCGGGGTTACCGAGATCACCGACGCCATAGTGGTGGTGGTTTCCGAAGAGACGGGCGCCATCTCCATCGCCCGCAACGGCAAAATAAAAATCGGCGTCGCCTCCGATGCGCTCTACCAGGAACTGCTGGCCATGATGGAGACCGTTACCGAAGAGCAGGCCAAAGCCGAAGCGACAGCCGCTATATAATTCGCCGGGAAACAGTAAATTAGAATGGCAGAAGATAAAAAATACAGGTTCGAAACCCTGCAGGTGCACGCAGGACAGGTTCCCGACGGGCAGACCCTCTCGCGGGCCGTCCCTATTTACCAGACCGCGGCATACATGTTTCAGAGCTCACAGCACGGGGCCGACCTGTTCGCCCTACGCGAGCCGGGAAATATCTATACAAGGCTCCAGAATCCAACCACCGCCGTGCTGGAAGACCGCGCGGCGGCCCTCGAGGGCGGCGCCGCCGCCCTGGCCGTGGCCTCCGGCCATGCGGCCCAGCTCGTGGCCCTTACGGCCTTTATGGAGGAGGGTGACAATCTCGTATCGAGTCCCTACCTCTACGGGGGGACATACAACCAGTTCAAAAACACCTTCCGCGGCTTCGGTATCGAATGCCGGATGGCGGCATCCAACTCCCCGGAGGATTTTCTTGCCCTGGCGGACGAAAAGACCAGGTGCTTTTACGTGGAGAGCATCAGCAATTCCAACTTCTCGGTTCCCGATTTCGAGGCGTTGGCCGCCGCTGCACACACCCTGGGTGTACCGGTTGTGGTCGACAATACTTTCGGGGCCTGCGGATACATATGCCGCCCGCTCGAGCATGGGGCGGATATAGTGGTGGAGTCGGCGACAAAATGGATGGGCGGCCACGGCACCTCTATGGGCGGTGTGATAGTGGACAGCGGCCGGTTCGACTGGACGGGCGGGAAGTTCCCCCTGGTATCGAACCCGTCGGCAAGCTACCACGGCATGTCGTTTCCTGAGAGGTTCGGCCCCCTGGCCTTCATCGCCAAATGCCGGGTGGAAGGGCTGCGTGACCTGGGCCCCGCAATCGCCCCCTTCAACTCATTTATGATAACGGTGGGGCTGGAGACCCTCTCGCTCCGGGTACAGCGCCAGTGCGACAATGCGATGGAACTGGCCCGCTGGTTCTCCGCCCACCCGAAGGTAGAGAGCGTCTGCTATCCCGGCCTGGAGAACCATCCCACCCACGGCCTTGCAAAAAAATATCTCCGCAATGGTTTCGGGGCGGTGCTTTCGGTCGTACTCGAGGGGGGACGCGAAGATGCGGCCCAATTCGTCGACTCGCTCCGTCTGGTTTCGCACCTTGCCAACGTGGGGGATAACAAGACCCTTATTATCCAACCCGCCGCGACGACCCACTCCCAACTGGACGGTGCGGCGCTCCGGGCCGCCGGAATACCCGAATCCATGCTGCGAATTTCGGCCGGGATCGAGCATATAAACGACCTGAAGGAAGATTTCGAAAACGCTTTCCGTGCGCTGGAAAAATGAGCCGACATACGGTACTTTCCGCAAGTTCCGGTAAACCCGGTTCGCTGGGGAGCGACCGTAGAAAATACGAACGCTAAAAAACGCTACACGCCCGAGTGCCTGTAAAATATTATAAATACGACAAGCCGTTCAGGCTGGAGAACGGGGAGGAGCTCCCCGGGCTCACCATAGCCTACCACACCTTCGGCAGGTTCAAAGGAGACAATGCCGTGTGGGTGTGCCATGCACTTACGGCCAATTCCGATGTTGCGGATTGGTGGCCGGGCACGGTCGAGGGGGGACGATTCCTCGACCCGGGCCGACATTTCGTGGTTTGCGCAAATATCATCGGGTCGCATTACGGCAGTACGGGGCCCCTGAGTATCGACCCCGCTACGGGTGGGCCTTACTACGGCTCCTTCCCCTTCATCACGGTCAGGGACATGGTTGCAGCCCATTTCCTGCTGGCCGACCACCTGGGAATAGCCTCCGCGAGGGCCGTGATCGGCAGCTCGATAGGCGGGTTCCAGGCGATGGAGATGGCCCTCACCCGGCCGGACTTTGCCCGAAAACTCGTGCTTATCGCCACCTCGGCCAAGAGCCAGCCGTGGACAATCGCCTTCAACGAATCACAGAGGATGGCGATCGAGACCGATCCGACCTACGGCACGCCGGACGGCGAGGCGGGCAAGAAGGGGATGCGGGTTTCCCGCTCGCTGGGCCTGTTGAGTTACCGCGGCTCGGTCGCATACAATGCCACCCAGCAGGAGAACGACAACTTTTTCAAGGTGGCCGGATTTCGCGCCGGAACATACCAGCAGTACCAGGGCGACAAGCTCTGCCGGCGGTTCGACGCCTACTCCTATTACAGGCTCACCCAGGCCTTCGACTCCCACAACGTGGGGAGGTTCCGCGGGGGTATCGAGAGCGCCCTCTCGCAGATCGGGTGCCCGACCCTGATTATCGGCATTTCGTCCGACATCATCTTCCCCGTGACCGAGCAGATATATCTTTACAGGCATATACCGAAGGCCAAGCTCCACATCCTTGCCTCCGATTTCGGCCACGACGGGTTCCTTGTGGAGGCCGACAAGCTGAACGACATAATAAAGCCTTTTTTGAACTCCAGATAAAGACCAAAGACTTAAACCCGCTGAAAAAAAAATGAAGTTACCGGAATCAGTAAAAATACTCCTGCTCGGCTCGGGAGGGCGCGAAAGCGCCCTCGCATGGAAGATCGCCCGGAGCCCCCGGGTCGCAGCCCTTTTTATAGCCCCCGGGAATGCCGGCACGGCCGCCTACGGCACGAACGTAGACCTCAACCCGAACAATTTCGGGACGGTAAAGCAGTTCATACTCACCAACAATATAAATCTTGTGGTCGTAGGGCCCGAAGAGCCCCTTGTGAAGGGCCTCCAGGACTATATCCGCGAGGACAGCGAGATATACCACGTCCCGGTGATCGGCCCCTCGATGCTGGGGGCCAAGCTCGAAGGCAGTAAGGATTTCGCAAAGGGTTTTATGGCCCGCCACGGTATTCCCACGGCCGACTATAAGACCTTCACGAAGGAGACGGTCGAAGAGGGTTTCCGTTTGCTCGAATCACTCCGTCCCCCCTACGTGCTCAAGGCGGACGGCCTTGCCGCCGGGAAGGGGGTGCTTATCCTCGGGAGCCTGCCCGAGGCCAAAAGCGAGCTGGAGAATATCCTGGGCGGGAAGTTCGGTGCGGCGGGCAATACGGTCGTCATCGAACAATATCTCGAAGGTATCGAATGTTCGGTCTTTGTCGCCACGGACGGCAAAAATTTCAGGCTGCTTCCCGTCGCCAAGGACTACAAGCGTATCGGTGAAGGCGATACGGGACCCAATACCGGCGGAATGGGAGCCGTATCGCCCGTCCCCTTCGCCGATGACGTTTTCATGGGAAAAGTACGCACGCGGATAGTGGAACCGACGGTCGAAGGGCTCGCCCGGGAAAAAATCGACTACCGCGGCTTCATCTTCATCGGGCTTATGAACGTGGGGGGAGAACCCTACGTGATCGAATACAACGTGCGGCTGGGCGATCCCGAAACGGAAGCCATACTCCCGCTTATAGAATCGGACATGGTAGAACTATTCGAATCGATGGCATTCGGCAACCTCGACAGCTACTGGCTCGAAATATCGCCCAAATACTCGGTTACGGTAATGTGCGTGGCCGGAGGGTATCCGGGAGATTACCAAAAGGGCGACGAAATAACGGGTCTCGACCAGGCGGCGGCCGGAACAGAAACCCTGATCTTCCAGGCAGGAACCGCAAAGTCCGGCTTGAAAACGGTGACCAACGGGGGCCGGGTGCTCAGCGTGACCTCCCTCGGCGAGACGCTGGAGGAAGCGCTCGCAAAGAGCTATGCGGCCATCGACCGGATAGAATACCGGGGCAAATACTGCCGCAGGGATATCGGCCAAGACCTCGCTCACTGTAAAGATTAATCCCCCTCACCCGGCGGCCATGATGCAGACGGATGTTACCATGCAGTCTTTCGGCGCGACCATCGTCCAGTTCCTGCTGCTGGCCGCCCTCTTCTGGGCCTCATCCCTCTGCGGCATCGCCGGCACGGCCGGCGATGCCGCAATGTCCCTTACCTATGCAGCCGAAGAGGGTAGCTTCCTCCCGGGCTTTTATATCAACGGGGCGCTGTCGCATTATCCGGCGGCGGCCGGTGCATTAACCCTCCTTCTGATCTTTGTAAACGCCTTCCTAATCACCAAGACCGTATCGAGAAACCTCGTATACGCCACCCGTACCTATCTTCCCGCTATTTTTTATCTGCTTGTGGCTTGCGGGATATGTTTCCCTGTGTACGATCTCTCGGCCGTAGTCGCTGCATGGCTGCTTGTACAGGCCTCCATAGCCTTTATTTCCTCTTTTGTAAGGAGCGACAGCTTCGGCTCCACCTTCAAAGGAGCTTTCTTTATTGGGATAACCCCGCTGCTGGATCCACCGAATGCGATTTACCTCCTTATGATCCCCGCAGCTATGGCAATCTTCCGCCGGGGCGGGCGGGAAACATTCGTCGCCCTCATCGGGAGCCTGCTCCCGGCCCTTTTCACCGCATATATATGGTGGGCCTGCGGTAACGAGTTCACGGGTTTGTTCGTGGATATCTGGCGGGAATTTACGGCCGGATTCCCGCAGTCGATAGGCGGCAGGGCGGCAGGGCTGTCCGGGGCGGCGGCTGCACTGGCATCCACCCCGGCCGGGATCGCCCGGCTCTTGACTACCGGTCTTCTGGCGGTGACGCTTATAATGTCGGCAGTCGGATTCTTCACGATGTCGTCGGATATGCGCACCCGTGCATACAAGATACATATCTACGCCATCTGGTTTCTCCTGCTGGCTGTAATCTCGCTGGCGCTCCCCTCGGGCGGCAGCGGGAATTTCCCCGTGCTGGCGATCCCGGCCGCGATCCTCGCTCCGGTATTTTTCGTGAAGCACCGCTCCCCGGTGCCCACGATACTGTACATCCTTCTTGTCGCTTCAGCAGCGGCGGCAAGTATTATTCCGATAATAACCTATCTCTAAAGGATCAAATATTTAACCTGCCGGCGCAACTATCCCCAGATCCGGGCCTGCCTGCGGCAACCCTTTTTTCTGAGGTTATAGTGGATTTCCGCCGAGTTCCCAAATAGCCTCCCGATATTAAATCTCCGAAGTGATGCGAAGCATGGCCCTGCATAATTTTTCGAGCTCCCCATCGGAAATAATATAGGGGGGCATCACATAAAAAAGTCTCCCGAACGGCCGTATCCATACCCCTTCCTCTACACATCTTCTTTGGATAAAGGCCATATCTACGGGTTTGTGTAGTTCCAGCACGCCGATCGCCCCTAAGATACGAACGTCCTTCACAACGGCAAGTGAGGCCGCCGGCGCCAAGAGCTCTTTCAGACCCGCCTCTATGCGGGACACATTCTGCAGTGCGGCGGGATCTGCGATCATATCGAGCGAAGCGTTTGCCACGGCGCACGCCAGGGGGTTGCCCATAAAAGTGGGGCCGTGCATAAACACGTGCGGCGGGTTTTCGGATATTCCCATCGCCACACGGTCGGTGGCCATTACGGCTGCAAAGCTCATATACCCGCCCGTGATAGCCTTTCCGAGACACATGACATCGGGCGTTATACCCGCCCACTCGCAGGCAAACATTTTCCCCGTGCGGCCAAACCCCGTGGCTATTTCGTCGGCAATTAGAAGGATGCCGTGCCGGTCGCATAACCGGCGCACTCCAGCGAGGTATTCGGGATGGTAGAACCACATCCCTCCGGCCCCCTGAACGACGGGCTCCAGAATCAGGGCGGCTATCCGATCGCCGTGCGCCTCCAAAAGTTCTTCCACCGGGCCGAGAGCGGCGGCATCCCACCTTCCACCGAAAGGGACGGCGGGCCTCGCTGCGAAGTATTGCAGCGGCAGGGCACCGCGATAAAGCGCATGCATACCCACTTCGGGGTCGCAAACTGACATGGCATGCCACGTATCGCCGTGATATCCGCCGCGCACGGTAGCAAGTTTGGTCCGGTTTTTGTTTCCGGTCGACTGCATATACTGGATGGCCATTTTAGCCGCAACCTCTACGGCCACCGAACCCGAGTCGCAGTAGAAAACCTTATCGAGACCCGCAGGGGTCATTCCGACGAGTTTTTCGGCCAGTTCGACGGCCGGCCGGTGAGTGAGTCCGCCGAACATTACATGGGCCATGCGGGAGAGCTGACCGGTCAGGGCGCCGTCGAGCACGGGATGTCCATACCCGTGGACGGCACACCACCACGAAGACATGCCGTCTGTAAGGAGGGTTCCGTCGCAGAGCTCGATCGTGGCACCCCGAGCGCCCTTTACGGGATAGACCGGGAGCGGGTCGGCCATAGAGGTATAGGGATGCCAGATGTGGGCTTTGTCAAATTCGAGCATTTTTTTCGGGTCTTTTTTTGTATCCGATATTGCATTCATGAGTTAAAACCGGGATAATAGTAAGTTAAAAAGGTAAAATTAAATTTCATTTCCGTTAAAACGGCTCTTGAATATAGTACAAACGGGTTTGTCATTTTTCGAAACTAAATTGCGAATCAATTTATTACAA
>JAJBVJ010000111.1 GCA_020859875.1 Rikenellaceae bacterium | reverse complement strand
TTCTTTCCACTTTTTGAGTGTCCAAAAAGTGGCAAAAAGACACCGCCGCGCCGGATCAGGAGCCAGCTTCCGAGAGGCATTTGTTGGCTTTGCCTTCCTCGTCCTTGCGGGGTCGAGCCTGCAAGCAGTCTCTCCTCCCGCTTCGTTCCTCGGTTCCCTCGCTACATGGTAGTTGGCTTCGCCTTCCTCCTCTTCGCTCGGCAAAACCCGAGCTTCGCTCGTTTTGCCCTCACTCATTCGTCGGATCGTTCGTCGGTTTCATCAAGGAAAAAGTAGGGGAGAAAGAACCTTACATGCGGATAGGCGAGTCGGTAAAGAAATATCCATGTGCAGGTATTATACCTTCACTCATTCGCCGGTACGTCAAAAGGCACCCCTGCCGGCGTTCGGCCTGAAATTTCTTTTCGGAGAGCCGAAAGTTAAAAGAGGAAGAATTTTATCCGAGTCCGGAGGTAATAATAGTCTATCTCGGAATCAATACCCTCAGCCCGCCCTTATCGCACTCGATATCGAGGGGGAATCCCGGCCCCGGCTGTCCGTCGATATCGGTCGTCTCCTCGCTGGTGCAGGTGGCCGTCAGCCTCGAACACCGGAAGTGTTCTATCCCGGCCGGATATTGGGTGTGTTTGCCCGTCAGGGGCAGATAATGGAGAAGTGTCTGGATGGTCTGGATGGTGCTGTCCCCCTTTATTATGATAACGTCCAACAGGCCGTCGTCGATTTCCGAGAGGTATGCGATTTTGAGCGAACCTGCGGTGCGTCCGTTGAAAACCAGAAACATGAGGCAGTCGCCGTCGTAAGCACCGCCGTCGCTTTCGATCGAGACGTGTATCTTGCGGTACCGGGTGAGTTCCCCCAGACCGCCGACGTAGTAGGCCAGTCTGCCGAAAGTGTTTTTCATGGCGGTGGGGGTTTTCTGGGAAATGTCGGTCAGCAGGCCGCAGCTGAATACATTGACGAAATAGCGGTCGTTCACTTTACCTATATCTATGGGAGTGATATTTCCGTCCAGGATCGTTTCGCAGGTTTCAACCAGCTCCATGCGCGGAGAAATACCCAGGGCGGTGGCAAAATCGTTTGCCGTTCCGGCGGGGAGCACCCCCAGGGGAATATCCATACCCTCCCGTTTCAACAGGTCGACTACATAATTCACCGTCCCGTCGCCGCCGGCAACAAGGACATGGTGGTAGGTACGGTCTATATCCGCCAGGGCCCGGGCCGTGTCGGACAAGAAGTCGAGCCGGTGGGGTACGAGTATATAGCCCCTGGACTGGTAAAGACCGATAATGCGGTCGAGTTGTTCGCCTATAAGGTTCTCTCCCGAAGAGGGGTTATATATGAATTTGACTTTTTTCATCGATGGTCACGGTAGGGTAAGATCCCCCCGTTATTGTTTTTTAACCATTTCTTCCATCCCCGGGCTGCACCACTGGGAATAGCCGCCGTCCCGGCCGTCAAAGATGAGGTACCCGAGGATTTCGTCGTGCAAAGATAGGAATTCGATCGCTTTTTCGAGCCCCACGGCCATAAGCATCGTACCCAAAGCATCGGCCAGGGCGGACGATTGGGCTATTACTGTCGCCGATAGAATATCGGTGGGTCTGCTTTCACCGGTCAGGGCATTGATCGTATGGACGACCCTGTTGCCGTGAGCATCGGTATAGAACCGCCGGTAATTTCCCGAGGTTGCCAGCCCCTTGCCGGTCAGCGAGACGGTAGTCTGCAATTCCAGACCCGGGATCATATTACCGTCGATGGGGGAGTCTATGCCGACCACCCAGTGGTTGCCCCGGCGGTTGACGCCGCGGCAAAATACCTCTCCGCCCACTTCGACCAGAAAATTTTCACTTCCCGCTGCGGCAATCACCCCGGCGATCATATCGACGATATAACCTTTTGCCACCGAGTTCAATTCTATCTGGATAGCAGGATCGTCCTTTATCAGGCGTCCGTTCTCGATGCGTATCTTCTGGTAGCCTACATAACGCAGGAGCGAATCCAGATTCGGTCTGGCCCGGGGGTCTTTGCCTGTGAATCCCCACGCCTCGGTAAGGGGTTTTACGGTAATATCGTATACCCCTCCGCTGAGCCGGCTGACATAATCGGCGATTTCGATGCATGCCGCTATATTCGCATCGACGGAATCCGTCTCGTTGCGGTTGAGGCGGTTCAGCAGGGAGTTCGGATCGTAGACCGACATGGAGGCGCTCGCCCGATCGAAGGTCTCTTCGATGGCCGCGGTGAAGCCGGTGGTGTCGGTCAGGCTCGCCACGATATGGTATGTAGTCCCGAGGGCGAAGCCGTCGAGGGTGTAGTAGGTCGGCTGGGGTTTAATATTCTCCCCGCACGACCCCAACGAGGCGGCGATACAGAACGCCGCCCATACGGGAAGGGATCTTCTTCGTTTTTTCAATTTACATCGGTTTAATTGGTACGGCAGTACAGAACTCCGCCTTCGTCCCTTACTATTTCGACCTCCCGGCCCCGTTCCACGAACTGGCCGTTGGCTCCGGCCGCTTCATATATGCGGCCGTCGACGATAACCTTTCCGCAGGGGCGGAGCTGGGTGAAGGTAACGCCGTAGCGTCCCACGAGCCCGCGCTCTTTTTCACGGGAAACATATCCCTCTTCGGGGGTCATCTCCGATGTGAGGACGACCCTGCGGGCGACGGGAGAGTGGCCGGAAAGGAGCCGCTTCCCCAGGACGATGCTCAAAACGAGCGAGCCGCTTACGGCGATAATCACCAAGGCCAGGGGACGGAGCACATAGCCTGCCGGGAGTTGTCCGTCCCAGGTATAGCGGAGCAGTTCGCTGTCTATCATGGCGAAGGCCAGGCCCGTTATTATGGCGGCGATCCCTGCGATCCCGAGGATTCCGAATCCCGGGGTCACGAATATCTCGACCATCACCAATATGACCCCGAGGATGAATACTAAAAGTTCCCAGTTGGCAAGCACTCCTTCCGCATACAGCGGAGCGAAGTAGAGCAGGCCCCCTACGACGGCCACCGCCAGCGGGAACCCTACACCCGGGGTTTGGAGTTCGAAATATATCCCTCCGATTATAAGCATTATGACAATTCCCTGGAAGGCCGGATTGGTCAGAAAGCCCAGCAGTTTGTCGACGGAGGTGGGTTTGTATTCGTATATCTCGAAAGCGGTAATTCCCGCCTGGTCCAAAACCTGCTGCACCGAAGAGGCTTTGCCTTCGCAGTAGTGCCAACGGATAGCCTCTTCGGTGGAGAAGGTGAGCACCTTATCGTCGCCGATAAGGCCCGGAACCACAATCGAGGCATCTACCATCGCTTCGGCGATCAGCGGATCGCGGTACCAGCGCCAGAGGGTGTCTCCCCGCTCTATGCGGTCTATGACCTTGCCGTGCGCTTCGGCCGTAGAGCGCATCATCCCACGCATAAAACTCTGGTATTTGTCGGGTACCTGGGCTCCGCTCTGGTCGACCACGGTCGCCGCTCCGATACTCGCCCCCTCGCGCATATATATACGGTCGGCGGCGATCGAAATAAGCGCCCCTGCGCTTGCAGCCTGGTTATTGATAAAAACGTATACCGGGATATCGTGGTTCAGAATACGGGTGCGTATGGAATCGGCAGCGTCCACAAGGCCGCCGTAAGTGTTCATGTCGATGATAACGTAATCGGCCCCGATCTGTCTCGATTCCCGCAGGCATTTGTCTACAAGACGTGCCGTGGAGGGCATTATCGATTCGCGGACGGGGAAGAGGTAGACCCTGCTGCCCGATTCCGCGGCCCGGTCTTCGGACTGCGGGTCGGGGAGGGTTTCGGGTTCGGTTTCCTCCGCCTCTACGGCCTCGGTCGGTGTGGTGTCGTCCGGCGAGTGCCCGTCCCCTTGCGCTATGCCCCGAGCGGCAAATATAAAACCGAAGAGGGCCGCTAATATGAGATATAAAAAGCCTTTTTTCATAGATCGGGAAAGATTTGAACTATCAAAGATATTAATAATCGGCCTTTATTTGCAAACGGATAGGGGCATCCAAATTTTTCTTTAAAGTGTTGGTTACTAAATAAAAAAAAATTATCTTTGCCGACGCTTTGGTAACACCGGAATAGTCCGATTTACCGTAAAGTAAAAATAAACGTAAGAATATGAGCTATTTAACACCTGAGAAAAAACAGGAGCTTTTTGGACAGTACGGACAGTCCGACACCGATACCGGTTCTGCAGAGAGCCAGATCGCGCTGTTTACTTACCGTATCGCCCATCTGACGGAACACCTCAAAAAGAATAAGCACGATTTCGGTACACAGCGTTCGCTGTTAAGGCTAGTGGGTAAACGCCGCCGCCTTCTCGGATACCTGAAAGAGAACGATATAGAAAGGTACAGGGCGATCATCAAAGCGCTCAACCTAAGGAAATAGAACAGGTGGTTCGAGGTAACGCAAAGTAAAGGCAATATTTCCGCAGGGTAAAAGCGGAAGATTGCCTTTGCCTGCTTTATGCCGGATTGTTTCGGTTGGTCGGGATCGGGCCCAAGAGGGAGCGCAATAGGCCGGGGAAGCGACCGGGATCGAGAACCGTGCATATAATAAGGTATATGCGCATGAAGAACGAAACACAAGAGGTAAAGAATAATATGACGATGTACAAAGAAACGAAGAAGGTGATTACTCTCTGCGACGGTCGTGAGATAATCATCGAAACAGGAAAACTGGCCAAACAGGCTGACGGTTCCGTCGTGGTGAAACAGGGAGACACCATGCTCCTGGCTACGGTCGTCGCCGCCAAGGATGCTAAACCCGATGTGGACTTCATGCCCCTCTCGGTGGATTACAAGGAGAAATATGCCGCTGCCGGGCGCTATCCCGGAGGTTTCCTCAAAAGGGAGGCCCGCCCCAACGACAGCGAGATTCTGGTGGCGCGGCTCATCGACAGGGCCCTGCGTCCCCTCTTCCCCGCCGATTACCATGCCGAGGTTTTCGTGAACGTAACCCTGATCTCCGCAGACAGGGAGACCCAGCCCGATTCGCTTGCGGGTCTTGCCGCTTCGGCCGCGCTGGCAGTCTCCGACATACCCTTCGCAGGGCCTATATCCGAGGTTCGTGTCGCCCGTATAGGCGGCAATCTCGTTGTCAATCCCACCTTCTCCCAGATGAAGGAGGCCGACCTCGATATTATGATCGGGGCCACTTACGACAATATCCTGATGGTCGAAGGGGAATTCAAGGAGGTTTCGGAAAACGATATGCTCGAAGCTATAAAATTCGGCCATGAAGAGATAAAGAAACAGTGCCAGGTGCAGATGGAACTTTCGCGTGAGCTCGGCATGGAGGTAAAACGCACCTACTGCCACGAGAATAACGACGAAGAGCTGCGCCAGCAGGTTATTGCCGCGACATACGACAAAGTATACGAAGTCGCACGCAGTATGAGTGCCAAGCACGAGCGTTCCGAGAAGTTCGATGCGATCGAACAGGAGTTCCTAGCCACTATTGCCGAGGAGGAACTGGCCGAGAAACTTCCTCTCGTTAAGCGTTACTTCCATGACGACGTGCTGAAAAAGGCGATGCGCAACATGATCCTCGACGAGGGAATTCGCCTCGACGGCCGCCGTACGGACGAGATACGCCCCATATGGTGTGAAGTAGGCTACCTGCCCGCCGCCCACGGTTCGGCGGTATTTACCCGCGGGGAGACACAGTCGCTCACCAGCGTTACCCTCGGTACCAAGATGGACGAAAAGCAGATAGACGAAGTGCTGGTGCAGGGCAGCGAACAGTTTGTACTGCACTACAACTTCCCGCCCTTCTCCACCGGCGAGGCCCGTCCTTCGAGGGGGACTTCGCGCCGTGAGATAGGCCACGGTAATCTGGCCTACCGGGCCCTGAAAAATATGGTTCCGCTCGGCGAGGACAATCCCTATGCCGTGCGTATCGTATCGGACATCCTCGAATCGAACGGCTCCTCGTCGATGGCTACGGTTTGTGCCGGAACCCTCGCACTGATGGACTGCGGCCTGAAGCTCAAAAAACCCGTGTCGGGGATAGCCATGGGGCTTATAACCGACACCGAGACGGGGAAATATGCCGTACTGTCGGATATCCTCGGGGATGAAGACCACCTGGGAGACATGGACTTCAAGGTGACGGGTACCCGCGACGGAATTACCGCGACCCAGATGGACATCAAGGTGGACGGACTCTCCTACGAGGTGTTGGCAAGCGCCCTGGAGCAGGCCCGCCAGGGAAGGATGCACATCATGGACAAGATGATGGAAACGATCTCGGAGCCGAGGGCCGATTTCCGTCCGTTCGTACCGCGCATAGTGCAGATGCGTATACCCGCCGAATTTATCGGAGCTGTGATAGGCCCGGGCGGCAAGATAATCCAGGATATCCAGAAGACTTCGGGCGCAACGATCACCATTACCGAAGATACCGAAAAACAGATAGGTATCGTGGATATTTTCTCCAACGACCAGCAGGCTCTCCAGATCGCCGAAGGGCGCATCAAGGCTATCGTTGCAGTGCCGGAAGTGGGCGAGGTTTACCAGGGCAAGGTTAAGACCATCGTGGCTTTCGGTGCCTTCGTGGAAATACTCCCCGGGAAAGATGCCCTGCTCCACATCTCCGAGATCGACCATAAACGCTTCGAGACGATGGAGCAGACGGGCCTCAAAGAGGGCGATTCGATAGAGGTGAAGCTAATCGGTATCGATCCCAAGAGCGGGAAGCTCAAGCTTTCGCGCAAGGCCTTGATACCCAAAAATTAATAATACGGGTTTATACACCCGGCGCAACTGTCCGGGACGGTACTGGTTTACCGTTCCGGATTTTTTTACGGCTGGAATGTACGGAATTCGGAAAATTTGCGTTATTATTGGACAATGGCGTGTAAAAATTGGACACTGAGGGCTTTATAGTTGCAAATATTAAACTGTTCGCAGTACGGTATTTAAATTTTATTCATATATTTGTTAACACATTGTCCCGAACTGAAAACAAATAAACATTATAAATTAGATTATTTCATTTAAATTTTTGATTATGAAAAGATTGGTGAAGGTAGGTGCTATACTTACCGTTATGGCGCTCACTCTGAGCAGCTGTAACTGTTACAACAAAATGACCAAGGCGATCGATGACGTGAAGGCATCGGCTAACCCGGAACTCCTTTCCCTGAAAGGCTCTACGGTGAATACGGATGTAACCGTTAATTTCCCGGCCAAATATTTCCACAAGAAAGCCGTGATGAGGGTTACTCCGGTGCTGGTTTTCGATGAAGGCGAGATCGCAGGAACGCCCAAATATCTTCAGGGTGAAAAGGTAAAGGACAACTATACGGTAATATCCCGCAGTTTCGGCGGATCGTACACCCAGGCCGTTACTTTCCCCTACGACCCGAGGGCAGACCTTTCGACCATGGAACTTCGCATCGAGGTGAAATGCAAAAGCGGCGACTTCGTTCGCATTGCAACCATTCCGGTTGCACAGGGTATCAGCACCGTGCAGAACAGCGCCGACTGGACTGCCTACCTTTCGATCATGCCCGATAACTTCAAGAGGGTAACGACCGTTTCGGAAAGCGCCGACCTGATGTACCTTATCAACAGCGCACAGGTTCGCCCGACCGCCCTCAACGCGGAAGACATCAAACTCCTCGAAGACTTCGTTCGCACCCAAAAAGAGGCCGAACGTACGGAACTCGAAGGCGTACAGGCAAAAGGCTATGCATCTCCCGACGGCCCGGTGAAATTCAACGACGAACTTTCCCGCAACCGCTCCAATACCGGTAAAGAAGCAATCTCGAAGAAACTTTCCGACGTGAATACCACCTTTGACGCAGCCGCATACGGCGAAGACTGGGACGGCTTCAAGAAACTGGTAGAGGAATCGAATATACCCGATAAGAACCTTATCCTCCAGGTACTGAGCATGCACAGTTCGTCCGTACAGAGGGATCAGGAAATCCATAATATGTCGCAGGTATTCGAAGTTCTCAAAAGGGACATCCTTCCGCAGCTTCGCCGCACACAGCTCGTTGCAACGGCGAATGTAACCGGCAAGACCGACGAAGAACTCGTTGCGGCTACAAAGTCGAACATAAATTCCCTCTCGCTCGAAGAGATGCTCTTTGCCGCCACCCTCGTGGACGACAATGCGGATAAGGCTCGCATCTACAAAGCCGCAGCCGACCAGTATAACGACCCAAGGGCGTATAACAACTATGGTGTGGCTCTGGCAAAGCAGGGTAATTACGAAGATGCAAAGAGGCAGTTCGAAAGGGCGGCCGGTATGCAGTCGGCTCCCGAAATCAGCAATAATCTCGGAGCAATCGCTCTCGCGCAGGGCAATATCGACGAGGCCAAAAGGTACCTTTCCGCTCTGAACAGCACGGATGCACAGGCTAACAAAGCCCTCGTAGCCCTTGCCGAAGGTGACTACTCGACAGCCGTACGCGGACTGAAAGGTTACAACCTCGCAGTTGCGGAATTATGCAACGGTAACCTATCCGCGGCCAAAACCGCTCTCGGTAACTACAACTGCCCCTGCGCAGATTATCTGCGTGCCCAGATAGCAATGCGTGAAGGCGACAGCACCGGTGCGATTGCCAATCTGAGGAACGCATCCTCGAAATGCGACAAAGTTAAAGCACGCGCCGCAAGAGATGCGGAATTCCGCAGGCTGCACGGAACCCCGGAATTCGACGCAATCTAAGAAATTACTTTATAAATAATCTTCAAAGAAGCCCGGCGCGAGCCGGGCTTCTTCGTTAGCGAAATTACAGGATTCGGTCGTTTTTATATATTGGAAAGGTTCCCGCAGATCGGGGTTTGTGAGAAATTCCTTAATTTGCTTCATAAAAACCGATGGTTATGAAAACTGCATTCTTATTATTTGTCATGTTGGCAGGTATTGCCGCCTCCGCTGCCGATAATCCGCAGGTTGTTATTACCTTCACCTATGAGAGGCAGGCGGGGCCGGGCAGCAACCAGTTTGCCGTCTATATCGAAGATGAAGCGGGTGAGATCGTCCGCACGTTGTATGTCACATCCTTTACCGCCGAAGGCGGTTATGTAAGACGGCCGGCCTGCACACCGCTTTGGGTGTCGAAGTCCAATGTGGCGGAAATGGCTTCATCGCACATCGATGCGGTATCGGGCCCGACCCCGCAGTCGGGAATCCAAAAGTATGTGTGGGATTCGTGTGACGACAAGGGACGTAGGGTTCCCGACGGGAAATACCATTTCGTTGTCGAAAGCACCTATTGGGGCGATAATCAGGCTGTGTTCCGGGGGTCGATCACAGTGGGCGGAAGTGCGGCGACGGTGGAAGCTCCGGGGGAATACAATACCGACGAGGAAAAGAACCGCGGAATGATAAGCGGCGTATATGCGGAATATATCCCGTGAGGGTTCGGAAAATAATAAACTGGCCGTCCCCGGACGGCCAGTTTTATTATTTACCTTATAAAGTTTGTGACCTGCCGGGGCTCGGCCTCCGGGGTTGCCGGACCAGACCGGATGCAACCGATCAACCAGGCCATATTCCGCCCGAGGGTGCGCATTATCTGCATTCCTTCCAGGTCCTGGCGCACCTCATCCGGGGTGTGGCCGTGCACCATATTCCAGTATTGGGACGAGACCACGGGCATATTGTTTATCGTGAAATATTTATTCAGCTGGTCGAGAGCAGCGGTGGAACCCGCCCTCCGGCAGCTTACGATCGCCGCCCCGGGTTTATACTGCATCCGTCCGCTCCCCGCAAAGAAAAGGCGGTCGAGGAAGGGGGTAATAAAGCCGGATGCCGCGGCATAGTGGACGGGCGAGCCGAATACGAACCCGTCGTAACCGCCGACCTTTTCGAGGGTTTCGTTCACGATATCGTCGATTACGCATTTCCCCAGCTCGCGGCATCTGCCGCAAGCCACACATCCGCCGATAGGCTTGTTACCCAGCCAGAGAATATCCGCCTGCACCCCGTCGGCTTCGAGGCTGGCCGCAATCTCCGAAAGGGCCGTATAGGTACACCCGTTACGATTGGGGCTTCCATTTACTAAAAGTACTTTCATATCGTCGGTCTTTTTATCTGTATCGTCAAATTTCCTGCCCTCTTTTCGGGCCGGGATTGGCCGGGAGCGAATAAATGCGTCCGTACCCAGCCATGCCGCGGCAAGGCCGAAAACGGCGTATCCCATCTTTTTTATCGCTTCCCTTCTATCCATCGAACAGGTTAAATCCGGGGCAATTTACAAAAAAGGGGCGGTTGGGAAAAACCGCCGCCTTTAAATAAACAGGGAACTTATGATATTGTCGGAGATAAGGAAGTCCCGCGGGTGAATGAAGTAACGGTCTGCCTCGAGCTGTAATAGTCCGCGCTGAAGCAGTCCGTCGGCTCGGGAGGTGAAATACGATGTATATTTTTCTCCTGCCCTGTCTGAGATTTTGGCCGCGGTGAGCCCGTCGGCACAGCGCAGTGAGGTCATGACCAGTTCGTTGTAAATGTCGTTGGGGGTGAGAGTCTCCCAGTGGTAAACTATCCGGGGAGCGGCGATATATTCCGAAACCGTCATACTGCACCAGCGACGTTCCATGCCGTCGAAGGAATGGGCACCGGGGCCGATGCCCAGATATTTTTCACCTGTCCAGTAAGAGGAATTATGGCGGGAGCGGAAAGACGGTTTGGCGAAATTGGAAACCTCGTAATGTTCGTATCCGGATGTAACCAGTTTCTCCCGGAGTATCAGGAACTGCTCCTGGCTTTCCTGCTGGGGTATTTCGGTGACCTTACCCGCAGAGTGCTGCCTGCCAAGTAGGGTGGCCGGCTCTATGGTCAGATGGTAGGCCGATATATGCTCGGGCTCCAGGGCAAGCGCCCGGTCGAGAGTCTCTTCCCAGAGCTTCGATGTCAGAGAGGGAATTCCATAGAGTAGGTCGATACTTATATTGTCGAATCCTGCCCGGCGGGCGGCATGGACGGAAAAGAGTGCTTTCGTACCGTCGTGCCGCCGCTTCATATAGCCGAGCAGCCCGTCGTCGAACGACTGTATTCCGATACTCAGGCGGTTAATTCCAGCCTCATGCAATCCCGAAAGATATTCGGGGGTTAAATCTTCCGGGTTCGCCTCGAGCGTAATATCGGTAATTCCCTCCGTACCAT
>JAJBVJ010000015.1 GCA_020859875.1 Rikenellaceae bacterium | reverse complement strand
ATATGAAAGTATCGAATTTATTTACATTTAAAAACACTCGAATTATAAATAGTAGTAGCAACGTTAGGTCGGAGCCTGTTTTTTTAAATATAGGAAATGGCCTTTTCGGTTTTGTTTTTGTTAAAAAAATAACTAACTTAATAAAAGTAAGTTATTAATCATTTAAAACGATATTATGAGTTTGTTCGATCTGACGGGAAAATCCGTCGTAGTTACCGGCGCATCGAGCGGTTTGGGGGCAGATGCGGCGAGGTCTTACGGCCAGGCCGGAGCGAAGGTCGCCCTGTTGGCACGCAGAAAAGAAAAACTCGATTCCCTCGCACAGGAACTAAGATTGTCCGGCACGGAAGCGTTGGCCGTGGAGTGCGACGTTTCGAGCGAGGCAAGCGTGGAGCATGCCGTGGGGGAGGTCGTCGACGCTTTCGGCAGGATCGATGTCCTGCTGAACAATGCGGGAGTGGCGATTCCGGGAAGCGTGGAATATATCTCCCTGGACGACTGGGACAGGATCATGTCGATCAACGTCAAGGGAATATACCTAATGTGCCGGACGGTGGTGCCCCATATGCGCCGGCAAAAATATGGAAAGATCGTCAACATTTCTTCGATAAACGCGACTCTGGCGGACAAGAATCCCGCCCTTGCACGGCATGCATACAACGCTTCGAAAGCGGCTGTAAAGGGGCTTACGATCGGCCTTGCCGCATCCTATGCGGGAGAAAATATCACGGTAAATTCTATCGGGCCGGGCCTTTTCGAAAGCGAAATGACCGAGAATACCCTGATGAAGCATGAGGAGTTTATGAAACTTTACAATTTTGTAAACCCCTCTTCACGCCCCGGAGCAAGGGGTGAACTCAACGGAACTATTATCTATTTCTCCAGCGATGCCTCCAGCTATGTCACCGGGCAACATATTATCGTTGACGGAGGGTTCAGTATCGTATGAAAGTCCTCGATAGCTGGAAAACGGCCCCGTTCGGGGCCGTTTTTTATGCGCCGTAGCGAAGTATCGTGAAAGGGCATATTTGTCGGCAAAAAGGTTCCGTAGACCCAGTGAAGTTCAATCGGCACATTAATTGAATAATCGTTCCGAAGGCTCGAATGTAAAATAAACCATATACTCGATGAACAGGAAAGAGATCAAAAAGAGGATAGCGGAGCGGGGTTACACATACGATTTCGCAGTTATCGGAGGCGGTGCCACCGGCCTCGGAATTGCCGTCGATGCCGCCTCGCGCGGTTACAGCGTGGTATTGTTCGAACAGCACGATTTTACCAAGGCCACATCCAGCCGAAGCACCAAGTTGGTGCACGGAGGGGTACGCTACCTTGCCCAGGGTAATGTAGGCCTTGTGGTCGAGGCGCTGCGCGAAAGAGGCATTTTAAAAAATAACGCACCGCATCTGGTCAAAGACCAACGTTTTATAATCGGAGCCTATAAATGGTGGGAAAAGCCGTTTTATACCATCGGTCTCACACTGTACGATGTGTTGGCGGGAAAACGAGGTTTCGGCCGCTCCCTTCCGATGGGCCGCGACAAGGTGATCCGTGAGATTCCCCGAATCAACCGCAAAGGATTGCGCGGAGGGATCGTATATCACGACGGACAGTTCGACGACTCGCGCCTTGCCGTCAATTTGATGCAGACGGCTGTGGAGCAGGGAGCCGATGTGCTGAATTATGTCAAGGTCACTTCGCTTACAAAGGATACCACCGGCAAAGTCGACGGCCTGGAGGCGGTAGATATGATCGACAACACGAAATATGCGATCCGGGCCCGGAGCGTAATCAATGCGACGGGTATATTCGTGGACGAGATACTGCGGTTGGACGATCCGTCGGCACCTGATATAGTTCGGCCGAGCCAGGGCGTACACCTTATAGTCGACCGCTCTTTTCTCGGTGGCGACAACGCTATTATGATTCCCAAGACGAGCGACGGCCGTGTGCTGTTCGTCGTTCCGTGGCATGACAAAGTGATCCTGGGAACGACCGATACTCCGTTGGAAGAGTTCGTGCTCGAGCCGCGTGCCCTTCCCGAGGAGGTGGAATTTATCCTTAAAACGGCCGGGGAGTATCTCGACCGCCAGCCCACCCGCGAGGATGTGCTGTGCGTTTACGCCGGACTCCGTCCACTCGCCGCACCCAAACCCGGGGCGGATGCATCGAAGACCAAAGAACTTTCGCGCAGCCATAAGGTGATCGTTTCCGCCAGCAACCTTGTAACAATTACGGGCGGTAAATGGACTACCTACCGCGATATGGCGGAAGACACCATAGACAAGGCGATCGAAGCCACGGGTATCGAGAAGAAAAAGTGCGTAACCCGCAATCTGCATATTCACGGATACCGCAAAAACGTCGACCGTTCGACATTCAGGTATGTTTACGGTTCCGATGCGGACAAAATATCGGCCCTCGAACAGCAGAATCCCGACCTGGCCCGCAAACTCCACCCGAGGCTGGACAATACCGCCGCCGAAGTAATTTGGGCTATAAGGAACGAAATGGCCGAGACGGTAGAAGACGTACTTGCCCGCCGTTTCCGTGCCCTTTTCCTCGATGCGAGAGCTTCGATCGACATGGCCCCCGAAGTGGCCGGGATCATGGCCCGGGAGATGGGCCGTGACCAGAAATGGATCGACGAACAGGTGGACTCCTATAACCAGGATGCGCAGGGATATTTGCTCGTAGATTACGTTTCGAAACAAAAATAAGAACGAAACGAAACTTTTTTGAGATAAAATTGTTGTATTTCAAAACAAATTTTTATATTGCGCACACAAACTTCAAACCTAATAGCATCTGGACAAGTACATTCTTGCGCTCGATGCCGGGACGACCAGTAACCGGGCGATAGTTTTCGACCACGACGGAACGATCAGGTCGGTAGCCCAGCGTGAATTCCCGCAGATCTTCCCCGAAAGCGGATGGGTCGAGCACGACCCGAACGAAATTTGGTCGACGATGGCATCCGTGATTGCCGAAGCGATCTCCAAGATCGGCATCAACGGTTCGAACATCGACTCTATCGGGATTACCAACCAAAGGGAAACGGCCATCGTTTGGGACCGCAAAACGGGCGATCCCATCTACAACGCCATCGTATGGCAGGACAGGCGCACGGCAGACTACTGCAACCAGCTGAAGGAGAGTGAAGCCTACCACACCATAAAAGACAAAACGGGTCTTATTATCGATGCCTACTTTAGCGCCACCAAGGTTAAATGGATCCTTGACAATGTGGAAGGGGCACGTGAAAGAGCCGAGAAAGGCGAACTAGCATTCGGTACGGTAGATTCGTGGCTTATCTGGAAACTCACAATGGGTGAAGTGCACGTAACGGACGTTACCAACGCATCGCGCACCATGATGTATAATATCCATGAGCTGAAATGGGATAAAGAACTTCTCAAGCTCTTCACCATTCCCGAGTCGATGCTTCCCGAGGTGAAATCTTCGAGCGAAGTATACGGCCATACCAAGACCACCATTTTTGCCACCAAGCTTCCCATCGCCGGGATCGGCGGCGACCAGCAAGCGGCCCTTTTCGGCCAGATGTGTATCGAGCCGGGCATGATTAAGAATACCTACGGTACGGGGTGTTTCATCCTTCTGAACACCGGTGAAACCCCGGTAGCGTCTAAAAACAATATGCTTACCACTATCGCCCTCCAGATCAACGGCAAAACTACCTATGCACTCGAGGGGAGTATTTTCGTGGGCGGTGCCATCGTACAATGGCTCCGCGACGGACTCGGCATCATCAAATCCTCTTCTGAAATAGAAGCCCTCGCCAAAGAGGTGAAGGATAACGGCGACGTATACCTGGTTCCCGCCCTTACGGGAATGGGTGCTCCCTACTGGGATCAGTATGCCCGCGGACTTATAATCGGTATTTCCCGCGGTACGACCGCAGCGCATATCGCCCGTGCGGGACTCGAAGGTATAGCCTTCCAGAGTATGGACGTTATAAACTCCATGGTACTCGACGCAGGTGTAGGCCTGAAGGAGCTCCGCGTCGACGGAGGTGCCTCGGCCAACGACCTTTTGATGCAGTTCCAAGCTGACGTACTCGGCACGAATGTGGTTCGCCCGAAGGTTACGGAAACGACGGCTCTCGGAGCGGCTTATCTTGCGGGCCTTGCGACCGGCTACTGGAAAGACATCGACGAGATCAAAAACCAGTGGCAGGTCGACAAGAAGTTCACGCCCGATCCCCAGTCGGATATGCAGGCCGTGAAACGCAAATGGGCGATCGCCGTAAGCCGTGCACAGGGCTGGATAAGGTAAAGACAGAAGTAAAACCTCAAAACCATAGTCATGGATACAAGTATTTTATTCGAATTTATCGGTACCGCGATCCTTATCCTGCTCGGGGACGGTGTGGTAGCGAACGTTGTGCTTAAAGGAACGAAAGGCCAGAACTCCGGATGGGTGGTAATCTCCTTTGCCTGGGGTCTTGCCGTATTCGTTGCGGCGTTCATTTCAGGCCCCTATTCGGGTGCGCATCTCAATCCGGCGGTGACCCTCGGACTGTGGGCTACCGGTGGTTTCACCGGTAGCGTAATCGGTTATATCATCGCACAAATATGCGGCGGTATATTCGGGGCCATACTGGTGTGGCTATTCTACAAGCCCCATTTCGATGTGGAAGAAAACCCCGACAACAAACTGGGGGTGTTCTGTACCATACCTGCAATCCGCAGTTTCGGATGGAACTTCGTGAGCGAAATGATCGGTACCTTCTTGCTGGTATTCGGTATTCTCTACGCCGGGGGTGCAGAGATCCTCGGCCCGCTTCCTGTCGGTCTTCTGATCGTTGCCATCGGTATGTCGCTCGGAGGTACCACGGGTTACGCCATCAATCCCGCCCGCGACCTGGGGCCGAGGATTGCCCATGCCATCCTCCCGATCAAAGGTAAAAGGGACAGCGACTGGGCATATTCGTGGATACCGATCGTCGGCCCGATAACCGGAGCATTTCTCGCCGCACTTCATTTCAACATTCTTCCGGCAGCGGCATAAAGTTCTGACGAGGCTTCCCGGGTGATCGTACCGCCCGGGGTAGCCTTGTTCCAACCCATACATTTTCAACCTCACAACTCAAAAAGAAAAAAATGAATAGATCTGTTCTTTGCCTCTTCATTGCCTCGGTCATCGGATACGCTGCACTTGCACAGACCAACGAAACCTACGTGCACTCCCCATTGGAGGATTACAACGCCGACGTTTACCATCCCATATCCCTGGACGTAACACTTAAAAGCAGCCACCTGTGGCGCGGCCTCGAGGTATCTTCGAGTGCCCTGGCCGCCATGCAGACAGCCTATACCGACCGTTCGGGCCAGTTTACTATGGGAGTTTGGGCCGGTGCGGCATTCAACGGTAAGTTCAAGGAGTTCGACTATTTCCTTTCCTATACCTACAAGGGCTTCAACGTGGCCGTGTGGGATATTTACAATTTCTCCCCGGGCGCCAGCTATAACATCGACGACGCATTCAATTATAAGGCCCGCGAAACCGGCCACTTTATCGACGTGCAGGTAAATTATACCCTGCAGGGGAATTATCCCTTCCAGATCGGATGGGCGACCGTTGTCTACGGGCGCGACCGCGGAACCGACAACCGCCGCAACCTCTATTCGACCTACGTATGGACAGAAATGCCGATATGGCGAGACGGTTTTGTAGATCTCGACGGAGGGATTGCCGGAGCGTTCGCCCTAAAGAAACAATCCGGTGTCAAGGATATATTTTACGGCAAGCGTGCCGGGATCGTAAACGTGAACCTGACCGCAAGCAAGAATGTCGTGCTGGGTAATTATGTTCTTCCCGTGTCGCTTACGACAATGTGGAATCCTGTCAACAACTATACGAACGTAATGCTCGCAGTCAAGATTTTCTAAATCGAGTTTGTTCATACTCGAGAAAGGCCATAGCGGGAACCGATCCGGTTCCCGCTATGTTTTTTGGTAACGGGCATCTTCGGAGTTTTATCTTTGGCATAAATTTTTATCTTTACCGTCGACTGACAAAAATTACGGTTATGACGATAAACCTTGGCGGACTCGAAATCTATTATGAAAAAACGGGTGAGGGCGGATTTCCCCTTGTGATGCTCCACGGTAACGGCGAGGACGGGACAATCTTCGAGCCCCTGGCGCGAAAACTGTCCAGGCACTTTACGGTATATACGATCGACAGCCGCAACCACGGCCGAAGCGGATGCGGCGAACTTTCCTACGAGGCCATGGCCGGAGATGTGATACTCTTTATACGGGAATTGAACCTGCCGAGGCCTTATGTTGTTGGATTCAGCGACGGTGCGATTATTGCCCTCTTGGCCGAGCTTGCCCGGCCGGGTCTCTTTCCCAGGATGGCCCTTGCTGGTGCGAACCTTCGCCCGTCTGATTTCCGGGAAGAGATATTCCGGGGTTTCGAGCGGGCCTACTCGCAAAACGGCGACCCATTGCTGGGCCTTATGCTGACCGAGCCCGATATCGATCCGTTCGACCTGGGAAAAATAGACGCTCCGGTATTTGTGATCGGGGCGGAAAACGATATGTTCATACCAGAAACATTTACGACCATTACGGATGCCCTGCCGAAAGCCCGCCTTACGTTTATGTATGGGCACGACCACGGGAGTTACATCGTGGGCAGCGATCTGCTTTACCGTCCGCTTCTCGATTTTTTCATAGTGTAATTCTCGAGCAGTTATCAGAAAATGAGAAAGAAACTTCCCCTTTATATCCAGATACTTATCGGCATGGCCGTTGGGATACTTATCGGATATATCGCTCTTTCGACCGGTAATTCCATAATCGTTGACCATTGGATATATCCCTGGGGGCGCGTTTTCATCCGTCTGCTTCAACTTATCGCTATCCCGCTCGTATTCGTGTCCCTTGTGAAGGGAGTGCTGGGCTTGAACGATGTTGCCAAATTTTCGAAAATGGGCTTCAGGACGGTCGGGATCTATATTTGTACGACAATTTTTGCCGTGGCCCTGGGACTTGTTTTCGCCTCGGTGGTAAAACCCGGGAATCTGGTCGACCGTGCGAATCTGGATTTCGGCGGCACCGACTACAATGCGATAGTCGACGATAAGCTGACGGCGGCGGGAGAGATAAGCCGGTTGGGCCCGCTCGCTTTTCTCGACGATATTGTCCCCGACAATATTGTCGGTGCGGCGGCGAGCAATTCGAATATGCTAAAGGTCATCTTCTTTGCAATATTCTTTGCCGTCGCCGCGCTCACGGTACGACCGGAGAAGGTAAGACCCGTGGCCGCCTTTTTCGACGGGGTAAACGATATTATTTTGCGGATGGTCGACTACATTATCCGCATCGCCCCCTACGGGGTGGCGGCTCTTATGGCCGGGATTATTACGGGATTCGAGGGCGAATCCTCGATATTCTCCGCCCTGGCGGTCTATTGCGTTACGGTGGTCGCGGCGCTTGTTTTGATGATCGTAGGCTTCTATCCGCTGCTGGTAAAGCTGTTTACCAATATCGGGGTAAAGAGATTCATCACCAAAATGTACCCTGTACAGCTCTTCGCCTTTACCACGAGCAGCAGCGCGGCGACGCTTCCGGTGAATCTCGAAACGGTGGAGCGGGAACTCGGTGTAAGCGAAGAGGCGGCCTCTTTCGTGCTTCCGGTCGGCACGACCATCAATATGGACGGGACGAGCTGTTACCAGGCCATAGCGGTGCTATTTATAGCTCAGGTATTGGGGATCGATCTTACCGTCGGGCAGATATTCGTAGTACTTTCGATGACGGTGCTTTCGTCGATCGGCACCCCGGCTATTCCCGGGGGAAGTTATGTAATACTTACGATGGTGCTGACCTCCGTGGGCATCCCTCCCGAGGGGCTGGCGCTTATTCTCGCTGTCGACCGGCCGCTCGATATGCTTCGCACCGCCGTCAACGTTACGGGCGATGCCGCCGTAGCGGCGATCGTGGACAGGAGTATAAAATAGAGGGAACATTGCAGATTTCAGGGGCGGATAAGTACTCCTACGACTTCCGGGACAAACAAAAAATAATGCTGCGCCTCAATCGGAGGCGCAGCATTATTTTTAGATCCGGAGAGGTTAAACTATCGGGCCGCCGGGCTCTAAGGGAGCAAGCCCGACATCTACGATGGTTTCGTATCTTTCACCTTCATATCTATAACTCACAGTGTACCTGGACGGTTGCATGATACCGTATAAAATATAATTCTCGAAATATATAACTACACTTTCCGCGTCTTGAAATTGAATAATATATGTCCCCTGGCCATATATATCATCACTTACTCTCCAAGGTATGGCCACAAGGCCGTTTTTCTCTTCAATCGGCCCCGTCCATTTAAAAGTGACGGTGGTTCTGTCATAGGTGGCGTAGTATGGCCCGGGTGTGATGCCCCATTCCTCCGCTGTTGCTGTGATGCTTTCGGAGCGGGTTATGACGGGATCGCTGCCGGCGAATTCCGCCTCTTCGATGGTGCCGCTGCAAGAACTGAATGCGAGTACTGCAGTAAAGAGCAGGGCTGTTAGTTTTTTCATAATCTACTAAGTCTAGGTTAGAATAATAAAAGAGTTATATCTTTCACAATATACATATATTATAAATAATTCAATATCATTTCAATAATTTAAATAAAAAAAGCGGTCCGAAGACCGCCTTTTATTGTTAAATATTGGTTGATAGCTAATCTTTGGTGAGTGTGATATCATCATATATAAGGGGATAATAAGCACTCGTGCCTGCTGCGCCTGCGAGATAACCTCCCGGGTTGGGGTGGGTGCCGTACATACTCCAATTGCTAGAATTTATGGTAAAGGTCATCGAAGATTGACCAGCCAAGTATAGCCAATAAGGCGGCTCTCCATCAAAATACTGTTCAGCTGCGATAGTCATCGATGTAGGGTTGTAAATATCATCCACTTGAGCAATTATAGTTTCTGGCCAAGTGTCGATAAAGTTACTTATCAATACCTGGGTATCATCTGCGGGATTAGCCCCGATGATATCCATTTTCCAGGAAGTGAGAGTAGGGCCCGAGCCTGAGCCCTCATCTACGGTTGATTCTGCTGTATATGTTCCGAAATTGCATCGAGGGGATGCTCTGCGTCGCTTATCGTAAGGGTATAAGTACTCCATGGCCCTATATCCACTCCTCCGGTTACGGATTCGATCTTGAATACAAGCATGGTAGTACCTGTAAATACCCCATTTTGCACCAGCTGAATATCGAAAGTTTTGTAATTGTTCATGGGGTCTCCGCCGCCGGTGAATTCAACGGTGATCGTTCCGGGATCGACGTAGTTGACGCCGGCAACGGCCGTAGAAGCATCCTTGTCGATAACAATGGTTGCCGTACCCGTTATCGTATTACTTACGGAACTCAATGCTACGGCAATGGTAGCTTTACCGTCCGACTCATTTACCGTACCCGATGTAGAATTAGGGAAGCCGATAAATGCATCCTTGTCCGAGAAACTATCCCCGGGGACGAATTCCTTACAGCCGAAAGCTGCTACGGCTATAGTGGCAAATAAAAGAAAATACTTTATATTTTTCATATTCCGTGATTTTTAATATTGGGGATTCTGTTCCACCTGCGGGTTGTTGTCCACTTCGCGCTGCGGGATAGGCCACAGGAAGCGGTAATCGCCGGCGGAAACCGAAAGGTTCGTGTAAAGGGAGAAGACTGCCCCGGCATTCTGTGGAGTAGTACGGGTCATTGGTAGTCCCCATCGTTTGAGGTCGGCCAAACGGTTTCCCTCGGCGTAGAGTTCCCTCACTCGTTCGTTGCGGATCTCGTCGCGTAGTGTGGTTCCCGTGTAAGGAGTTGTTGTCCACGAGGGAATCCTTGCAGCCCGAAGCTCATTGAGCATTTGATTGGCGCCGCTCTCGTTGTTATTATTGTAATATGCCTCGGCGGCGATAAGGTACATTTCTGCAGAGCGGAATACTTTACCCTTATTTACATAATACCATGTGCCTGGTGATCCACCGACGTTGAGGTTGGGATTTCCGGGGAATTTGGTTATAACCCAGAGATCGTAGTCATTCAGCTGCGGCCAGTATATAGTAGTATACTCATAATAGCTTCCCAACCTGATATCGTCCCCAGCATAGAGGTTGATGACCCATTGTTCCGGAATGAATTGGGGGTTATAAGTCTGATATTGATAGTAATGGTTGAAAAGGAAGTAAAAACCGGTGTCGTAGTCGAGCGGTTCTGCTGCAGCGGCTTCAAAGTCGTTGTAAGCCTGCACCTCCGTTACGAAGATATTTTCAATCCCGTAATCGTATACCCACAGGTCATCGAAGTCGGTTTGGTTATCGATAAGAGGATAGCGCCCTGGCGTGATAACGGAATTGGCCTTCGTAATTGCAGTTGCCCATTCTCCCATATAGAGAGCTACACGAGCCTGCATGGCCGAAACGACATCTTTCGTAATGTAATAGGAACCCGAAACTCCGTCGACTTTGATATTGTCTTCTGCAACTTGAAGGTCGTCCACAATAAGCTGGAAGGTCTCGGCGAGGCTGGACCGTGCCGGATAGGTAGATACGACCGAAGAGGGAGCATATACCGTTTGCAGCATTATACCCAGCGTCTGGTCTGCGGTCGAGCTGTTATAGGCCTCGCACCAATCTATTGCCAGGTTGTAGTAGCAGTACGCCCGTATCCAGTGGGCTTCTCCGTAGTATAGTCGGAGCTCCTCTTTTTGGTCATCGGTATAACTGTTTTCATGTGCGGCCAAAAGATTTTCGATCCCTTCTATAAGGAAGTTACAGTTGGCAATTGTACCGTACCACCCGTAGAACAGTCTTTCCAGGGTCAAATTCGTATTCTGGATGTTCCAGCTATACCAGTCGCCGTAGTAGTTACCCCAGGTTGCGGACGCATGGAACAGGTCGCTCTGGTAATCGGGAAGATTGTAGTAAGTACCGAGCGTCCGATGCTTCAATTTGGAGTACAAGCCGATGCGTAGATTCTTGGCATCCTCGATCGAAGTTATATTTTGCGCAATACCGTCTGCCGGGTACTCATCCATGTTGCAGGAGGTGAAATTTCCGGCAAGCAAAAGCGCTATAATTATTAAACTTAGTTTTTTCATCATATTACAATTTGCAAATTAGAACATCAATTCGATACCGAACAT
>JAJBVJ010000276.1 GCA_020859875.1 Rikenellaceae bacterium | reverse complement strand
CCGCTACGGCTTTAGCCCTCTCCTCTTTTACCTTCGATTCGGCGGCAAGGCGTGCTTTTTCGGCCGCATCCTTTTCGCTTCCGAGTTTTCCTGCTTTGGCGTCGATCTTGGCGGCTTTTTCGCTCATCCATTTCTCGAAACGGGCCTGTGCTTCCTCCTCGGTAAAGGCTCCTTTGGAGACGCCTCCCTGGAGGTGTTTCTTGTAAAGAACGCCTTTATAGGAAAGGATCGCGCGGCAGGTATCGGTGGGCTGGGCACCTTTGTTCAGCCAATCGAGTGCGCCGTCGAAATCGAGGTCGATTGTAGCAGGATTGGTGTTCGGGTTGTAAGTACCCAATTTTTCGATGAACCGGCCGTCACGCGGCGCCCTGCTGTCGGCTACGACGATGTGGTAAAAGGCATACCCTTTTTTCCCATGCCGTGACAATCTGATTTTTACTGGCATTTTAAATTATTTGTTATTGAACAATGATCCCGTTATCCCGTAACGGGTCGGCAAATTTAAGGTTTTTATTTTAAAACCAAAAACATACACCGATAAATTCAAAAACCGCCCTCCATTATGTAATTATGGGCGATGAAAATGTCGCCGGGTACCGTGGCGCCGCCTGCCTCTTGGGAACAGATAAATATTTCTTATCGGTAAACCGCGGCATCCGTTTTGCATTTTATAAACCGATAAGAGCATTAAATATTTACAGTTTACTATAAAATAAGGAGGATTAAACTATGATGCCGGTCAAAAGGAATAATTGGCTGCCGGGAATATTCAACGATTTCTTCGGCAATGAATGGCTCGAGAGGCAGAGCAATGCGTCGCCCGCGGTGAACATTATGGAAAACGACAGCGAGTATAAGGTCGAAGTGGCTGCCCCGGGCCTCACCCGCGAGGACTTCAAGATACAACTCGAAGATGACAACCATCTGGTGATCTCGATGGAGAAACGCAGTGAAAAGAGCTACGGCGATCCGCAGGCCGCGATGAACGAAAATACCGGTTCTTCGGCCCTCGAACAGGGAGAGCAAAGCGGGCAGCAGCCCCAGACGGGTGAAAATGCAGAGCCGTCGCAGCAGCAGGGTCAGCAGATTCAGAAATGGTCCGGGTCGCAGTTGCAACAATCTGCGGATCGTTACCTGCGACGTGAATTTTCTTACAGCAGCTTCCGCCAGAGCATGATTCTCCCCGACAACGTTAATGTCGAGAAGATCGAAGCCAGCGTTAACGACGGCATACTTACCATCGTCATCCCGAAGACGACCGAGGAGGAAAAAGCGCAGAAAGCCAAAACAATAGAGGTGAAGTAACTCACCGAAAAACAGTTCTCAAACAGACAGCCCCACAACGGGACTGTCTGTTTTTTTTACAGTCAAACATCCGCCTTTGCCTTATGAACCGGGGGGCAGAGACAGCCGATATATTCGTGCCGCCGGCAGTGGGCGAAAAGCCGCGGCCCGGTGAGATGCGGCAATGTGCATTCTTTGATAATACGGATAAAAAACCTACTTTTGCATCCGCCGGGGCCATTGGCCGCCCCGCACCGGCTCTTTAAAGGTGCATGGCCCTGTAGTTCAAGGGATAGAACACCTGCCTTCTAAGCAGGATATCGTGGTTCGAGTCCACGCAGGGCTACAAAAAGGACGGTTATTTACCGTCCTTTTTTATATTTGTCGTAGCTATATTTTCCAACCCTTCCCGGAAAAGGTGTGCCGGCCATTGTGAAATGGTTCGGCCGAATCCGGCTTTTCTGCTCGCAAATCCGGATTACCCGCTTTGGTGTCGCGCAGTAAATCCCCCGGTTATCCCCTTATCTTATCGACCGTTCGATATAATTTTTATAATCCTTCACTTCGGGTTTGTAATCGGGGCTGAACAGCGGCGAAGAGATCAGAAAGTCGGCCGAGGAGCGGTTGATGGCAGTGGGGATATTGTAGAGTGTGGCGATGCGGAGCAGGGCTTTCACATCCACATCGTGAGGCTGCGCCTGCATGGGATCCCAGAAAAATATCATGGCGCTGATTTTGCCTTCCGCTATGCGGGCTCCGAGCTGTTGGTCTCCACCGAGGGGCCCAGACTTGAGAAGGGTGATGTCCGCGCTTTGCTCGTCGAACTCGATGCGCCTCTCCGAGAGGGTCTTTTCGACCATACGCCCGGTGGTGCCCGTGCAGACCAGGCTGCATTTGAACAGCTTTTCCCAGTTCCAGTTGACCCATTCGGTCAGGTCGTGCTTCATATTGTCGTGTGCTACGAGCGCGATAGTGAGCTTGTTTTCTTTTAGTTTGATGCTTTTCATACCAATGGTGTAATAGAGTGATTATACTAAGCGGTGTGTGGGCTTAGCAGTCGAAGGTTAGTCGAACAGTACCCCTTCCCGTGCTGGCGGGACAAACCCGAGGTGCCGGTAGGCAAGCTCCGTGGCTTCCCGTCCGCGGGGAGTGCGCTTCAAAAACCCTTCCTTTATCAGGAACGGTTCGTAGACCTCCTCGATGGTTCCGCTCTCCTCGCCGACAGCCGTGGCGATAGTGTTCACACCGACGGGTCCTCCCGAGAATTTCTCGATGATGGTTCCCAGGATGCGGTTGTCCATCCGGTCGAGGCCCCGTGCATCTATATTCAGGGCCGACAGGGCTATGCGGGTAATGGCAAGGTCGATGCGGCCCTCGCCTTTGACCATGGCGAAATCCCTTACCCTCCTCAGCAGTGCATTTGCGATACGGGGCGTGCCCCGGCTGCGCATGGCTATTTCGAGTGTGGCGTCGTCGTCGATGCCGATGCCCAGTATGCCGGCCGAACGGCGGACGATGCCCGACAGCACCATCGAGTCGTAATACTCGAGGTGGCAGGTGATTCCGAACCGCGCCCGAAGGGGGCTGGTCAACAATCCGCTGCGGGTTGTGGCTCCTATCAGGGTGAAGGGGTTGAGCTCGATCTGGATCGACCGGGCCGAGGGCCCCTTGTCGAGAACTATGTCGATTTTGTAGTCCTCCATTGCCGAGTAGAGGTACTCCTCGACGATGGGGCTAAGGCGGTGGATCTCGTCTATAAAGAGCACGTCGCCCGCATCGAGGTTAGTAAGCAGCCCCGCCAGATCGCCCGGCTTATCGAGCACGGGCCCCGACGATACCTTGAGCGCGGTGCCCATCTCGTTGCTTATGATATTGGCCAGTGTGGTTTTACCGAGGCCCGGGGGGCCGTGCAGGAGCACATGGTCGAGCGATTCACCGCGCATCAGGGCCGCGCTTATGAATACGCGCAGGTTGTCGACGATCTTATCCTGCCCGCTGAAGCTGCCCAGTTCCTGCGGACGAATCTTGTTCTCGAATTCCAGGTCGCTTCCCGCACCGTGTATGTTGTTATCGCTCGACATCACAGGCAAAGTTACAAATTATATCACAGAAAAAGCGGGATTTTAGAGCCCGTCGAGCTCCGCTACGGTGAAGGTGCTGCCTCCGACAAATACCATATCCCGCGCTGTGGCCATGCGCTTCGCCTTTTCGACCGCGCGGACAACTTCGGGGCACACCTCCCCGCCCAGTCCGTGGAGATGTGCCTCGCGCGCCAGGACATCGGCCGGAAGGGCCCTGCCGATGCCGGGGCTCGTGAAGAGGTAATAGGCCTCTTTGGGAAGCAGGGGAAGGATAGAGCCGAGCTCCTTATCCTTCACGAACCCGATCACCATATACAACCTCTCATATTTTTGTGCGGATATTTGCCGTACCACCTGCTCGATGCCGTGGGCATTGTGGCCCGTATCGCAGACCACCAGGGGCGAGCGGTGGAGTATCTGCCACCGTCCGCGAAGGCCGGTCGAGAAGGCCGCTGTGGCGAGCCCTTCGAAGAGGGCCTCTTCCGGTATCGCAATCCCCTGGCGCCGGAGTTCTTCCACGGCCCCGAGCACGGTGACGATATTCCTTCTCTGGTATATTCCCGCAAGGTCACACCGGTAACGGTGCACGGTTCCCGTTTTCAGGTTCTCGATATTATAGACCGCCTGAGTGTCCCGGTCATATTCCTGCCCGTCGGGCCGGTCGGAGCCGACAAAACGGAAAAAGTCCTGGGCGAAGATAATTTCGCTGCCTTTTTCCCGGGCTGCACGCCGAAATACCGGTTCGGTATCTTCGTCCCGCTCCCCGATAACCACGGGGACGCCCTCTTTTATTATCCCCGCCTTTTCCTGTGCGATTTGGCGGAGCGTGTCGCCCAAAAGGTTGGTATGATCCAGCCCGATATTTGTCACTATGCCAAGTACGGGCCGTACTATATTCGTCGCATCGAGTCTTCCCCCGAGCCCTGTTTCGATAACGGCGAAATCGACCCCGTTGTCCGCAAAGTATCGGAAGGCCATTGCCGCCGTGGCCTCGAAGAAAGAGAGCCCGAGATTTTCCATCGCCGGCATATTTCCCCGGGCGAATTCCACCACATCGTCCTCGGGGATCATCTCCCCGTCGATGCGGATGCGCTCTCTGAAATCGCGCAGGTGGGGGGAAGTATAGAGTCCCGTGCGGCAACCCGCGGCGGTGAGTATGGATGAGAGCATATGTGATACGGAACCTTTGCCGTTCGTTCCGGCTACATGGATGATTTTGTATTTGTCCTGGGGGGCACCCAGTTCAGCTACGAACTCCGCTATACGCTCCAGCCCCGGTTTATATGCACCGGCACCCACCCGCTGGAAGTCGGGAAGCATAGTATAGAGCTTGTCGAGGGTTTGTTTATAGTCCATGCAAGGAGCGCCATGCAATTATCACACCGCGAAATGGTCGCGCTTTTTGATCCTGTATGCGATTATATACAGTATGCAAAGGATGAAAACAAATACCGAGATACGGGCGATATAGTCCCCGTAGCGGGTATAGAAGGTGATCTTTTCGTTGGTCAGTATCTCACCCGAAACGGTCGCCCGGATGTCCCAGCCCACTTTGTCGAAGGCATCCCCGCGCTGGGTGATAAATCCCGAGATTCCCGTATTGGCGCTTCGGGCGATGGCCCGGCGGGTTTCGATCGCACGCAGCTGCGAGAGGCGGAAAAGCTGCCGGTAGCCCTGGGTATCTTCCCACCAGCCGTCGTTGCTGATTATCGCCATCACCTGGGCCCCCTCACGCACGAAACCCCCGTAATATTCGCCGAAAACCCCTTCCCAGCATACGGCAGCCCCGGTTCGGATTCCCTTGCCGGAGGTGAAGACCTTGCGCCGGTCGTCCACCCCGAGCTGGCCGGTGGTACCTCCCAGGTCGACGATCAGAAATTCCAGATGCTTGACGATATTGTAGTAAGGCATTTTTTCGACCCCCACCACAAGCCGCGATTTGTGGTAAAGCTCTGCGGGACGGCCCGTCTCGAGGGCGATCACCGTATTATAGTAGTCATACTTGAAATCCCTTCCACCGCCCGATGCCGTGCGTGCGGTTTTGGAAATTTCATCCCCGGGGCCGTAGAATTTACGGGTCGAGGCCCCGACGATAAACTGAGTCGAGGGATAATTCGTGTCGATAAATTCGCGGAAGGCCTTTATTGTCCTGTTGGATTCGATGTCGTTCTCCCAAATGTCGTCGTGGATTGCCGTCTCGGGGAATATGACGTAGTCTGCGTTGGCGGGAGCACGGGAAGCGAGTTCGAGCAGGATTTCGGTCTGTTTATCCTGTGGTATGATGAATTTCTCGTAGTAGGGGTCGATATCGGGCTGTACGGCGGTGAATTTCACCGGGCTTCCCGACTCTTGGTAGGTCGCGTATTTGACCAGCGAGACCGCCACCGGAACGATCAGGATCACCGCAGCGGCAATGGCCGGCGCCCTTTTTTTAAGCCTCAGGGCTTCGAAAAACAGGATGTTGGTCACCAGCACCCACAGCGAACCGCCGAATACACCCGTAGTGTCGTACCACTGGATGAAGGGTATATCGTTTGCAAAGCCGTTGCCCAGGGTCAACCACGGGAAGGAGACTTCGCCGTTTGTGTAAAGCAACTCGAGGGAGATCCACCCCGATATGAGGAAAATGTAGGCGATCGTCCGGGGCACCCGCTTGCTTACCCAATGGTAGGCTGTAAATATTCCGCCGAACAGTACTACCATGATTATCACCGACAGCACGGGGCCCAGCCAGGTCGCATACCATATCCACCATGTCGTTACGCCGGCCCACAGCGAGACCGCCAGTGTCGTCCAGCCCATAAATCTGCGGAACCCGCTGCGTCCTGCGGGGTAGCTTTCGCTCAGGGCCAGCAGCGGAACAAGGGCCACCGGGAGGGTGATCCCCGATACTCCGAGCCACGGTACGGACAGCAGCGCCGCCGCCGCCAGTGTATATATCAACCTTATTTTAGCGCTTCCGGGAGAAAGGGTAAAAGTCATCTTCCTGTAATGAATATCGGCCGGATGCAAAGATAGATATATTTATTAATTTTGTCTTTTCAACGGTACACCGAACCGACCGAAGTGTGGGCGTCTTGTTTTCATTGTTCGTAAGGGGGCTCTTTATTGGGCTGGTAGCATCGATCCCGTTGGGGCCGGTGGGTGTGTTGTGTGTGCAGAGGACACTCAGCAAAAACCACCGTTCGGGTTTCGTTTCGGGGCTGGGGGCCGCCGCCGCCGACAGTATTTTCGCGGCGATAGCCTTCTTCTCTCTCGCATTCGTGCTCTCCTTCATTCAGGAGAATATGACCCTGATAAAAGTAGTGGGAGGGCTGTGCGTGATGCTCGTGGGGGTATATATTTTCCAGCTCAATCCCGTGGTGCAAATTCGGCGCAACAGGGCGGGAAGGACGAACCTCTGGCAGGATTTTATCTCCCTGTTTCTGGTGACGCTGGCAAACCCGGCCTTCATACTGATATTTATCGCCCTTTTCGCCACATTCGGTTTCAGTGAGGCGACGCTCGGGATGGGAAAGGGGCTGCTGATGATAGCCGGGGTATTTTGCGGGGCCGCCACCTGGTGGTTCGCCCTGACCTTCGTGGTCAATATTTTCCGCAAGCGTTTCCGTCCGCGCCACCTGCTCTGGATCAACCGCATATCGGGAGCGCTGATAGTCCTGCTGGGGGCGGCTACGGTACTTTTAATGTTCGTTAATACACCCATAAATGGAGTCTTGCTCTGATAAGAAGATAATAATTGCGATAGACGGGTTCTCGTCGGGGGGAAAGAGCACGTTCGCCAGGGAGATAGCCTCCCGGCTGGGTTACATTTTCATAGATACGGGTGCGATGTACAGGGCCGTCACACTGTACGCCCTCGAGAACGGGGCGATACGTGGAGGCATTCTGGACGAGGATAAGCTCGTGGGGATGCTCGACGATATAGAGATAGTATTCCGCTTCAACCCCTCGCGTGGGGCGAGCGACATATATGTCAACGGCCAGTATGCCGAGGGAAAGATACGCACCATCGAGGTGAGCAACCTGGTGAGTGCCGTCAGCAGCGTTCCCGAGGTGAGAGCGAAGCTGGTGGCACTGCAGCAGCAGATGGGGCGCGGCCGGGGGATCGTGATGGACGGGAGGGACATCGGCACGGTGGTTTTCCCCGATGCCGAGCTAAAGATATTCCTTACGGCCGACCCGGCGGTAAGGGCCCGCAGGCGTTACGAGGAACTCACAGCCAAGGGAATGGAGGTCTCGCTGGAGGAAATCGAGCGGAATATCCGCGAGAGGGACGAGGCCGACCAGTCCCGGGAGGTGTCCCCCCTGCGCAAGGCGGACGATGCGATCGTTTTGGACAATAGCCGCATGACGCTCGCCGAGCAGATGGACTGGGTAATGGAGATATTAAAAAAAGGGATAAACTAAACCGGAGCCGATTGCCGTTAAGTAAGAACAGCCGTAAAGGTATGGAGGTGGTTATCGACCCTGCTTCGGGATTTTGTTTCGGGGTGGTGCAGGCAATCGACGCCGCGGAGAAAGCGCTCACCCGGGGCAAGGTCTATTCGTTGGGCGACATCGTACATAATAAAGTGGAGGTGCAAAGGCTCGGTGCGCTGGGGCTGGAACCTCTGCGGCACGAGTTGCTGGACGGAGTCGGGTGTGGAGCGACGGTGCTGATCCGCGCCCACGGCGAACCCCCCTCGGTCTACAAGACGGCCCGCAGCCGGGGATTGAACATTATAGATGCAACGTGCCCCGTTGTGGCAAGGCTCCAGAAGATAGTAAGGAAGGCCCATGCACGCATGAAGGAGCGGGGGGGGCAGGTGGTGATACTTGGTAAAAAAGGCCATGCGGAGGTGGTCGGGCTCACCGGCCAGGCCGACGGGGATGTTACCGTGGTGGAAAAGGTGGCCGACCTGGAGGCGGTGGATTTCAAAAAACCTGTTTACCTGCTATCTCAGACGACGCAGAGCCTCGCGCTTTTCGAGAAGATCAAGGAGGAGATATTTGCCCGAGCCCTCGATCCCGCAGAGGTAACGGTTCACGATACCATCTGCCGCCAGGTGGCGAACCGCGAGCCGCACCTGGGGGAATTTTCCCGCCGGTTCGATGCGGTGGTGTTCGTCAGCGGACGCAAAAGCTCTAACGGCCGGGTGCTTTACGGGGTATGCCTCGAATCGAATCCCCGGACTTATCTGGTGGAGGATGTCGAAGACCTGCGGGACGAATGGTTCGAGGGGGTCTCGACGGTCGGGATATGCGGAGCGACTTCCACTCCGCGCTGGCTCATGGAGAAGGTGGCCCGGGCGATCCGCGGCGATATGAATTGTAACCAACACCCATAAAATAGATGAACACCGGAAAATACATTATACGCTCGTTGAGGTATATCCTTCGCATGGTAGTGCTGCTGGGTATCGTTTTTGCCGTTATGGCCGCAGCCGGGTTGCTGGAGACGACCCACGGCAACGCCTTCCATACGATTTTCCTCTCCCGTAACGGGATGGTGCTGGCGGGGATTCTGGTAATTTTGGCCGGAATCTACCCGAAGGTATCGTTCACCCAGGTGAGAATCGAAGGGGACATCCATGCGGACAGGCCCAGGATCAAGGAGGTGATGCAGGCCTACGGGTTCGTTACCGCCCGCGAAAGCGAAGATACGATGACCTTCCACAGCTCGAAACTCTCCCGCAGGATCGCCTCGCAGTTCGACGATACGGTGACCGTAACGGGCTCCGGCGGTGTTATCTGGCTCGAGGGGATGAAACGGGATATATATCGCCTCGAGGCCCGGCTCCGCAGTGTATTGGACAATTCCGGAGAGTAAAAAATTAGATGATGAAACTCAAGGACAAAATAAAAAAACCGCTTATAGCGGCCACTGTCGCCGTCGGGGCGATCCTTTTGATATCGGCAGCCAATTCGGACTTCCGGCTCGGGAGGAACATGCAGATACTCGTGGACGTCTACCGCGAGTTGAACCTCTTTTACGTGGACGAACCCGACCAGGACAAGCTCCTTATGGACGCCGTCGAGGGGATGACCTCTTCGCTCGATCCCTATACGGAGTATCTTCCGGAGGAGGATATGGAGCAGTTCGAGATGATGACCACCGGCAAGTACGGGGGCATAGGGTCGCTGATCCGCCAGAAGGGCGACTGGGTCTATTTCGCCCAGCCGTACCGGGGTTTTCCGGCCGACCGCAGCGGGATAGTGATCGGCGATAAGATACTGGCTATCGACGGGGTCGATGCCGAAGGTATGGACACCGAAAAGGTGAGTTCACTGTTGAAGGGCGACCCGGGCACGGTGGTATCGGTCACCGTCGAGAAATTCTATACCGGCAAAACCGAAACTCTCGAAATTACCCGCGAGCGCATTTCCGTCTCGGGGGTGCCGTATTACGGATTCGTCAACGACAGCATAGGCTATATCCGGCACAGCGATTTTACGGAAGATTGCAGCAGCGATATGCGCAACGCACTTATGGAGCTCCGCAAGGATGGGAGGCTGAAGGGGCTCGTGCTCGATTACCGCAACAACGGCGGGGGTATTCTGCAGGAGGCCGTAAAGATACTTTCGATGTTCGTCCCGCGCGGAACGGAAGTGGTGAGCATGCGCGGGCGGCAGCCCGAATCCACGGCCGTATTCCGCACCGAGAGCGATCCGATAGATACCGAAATTCCCATCGTCGTCCTGGTAAACGGAGGGTCGGCATCCGCTGCCGAGATAGTCTCGGGGGCTTTACAGGATCTCGACCGGGCGGTGATCCTCGGGCAGAGGACATACGGCAAGGGCCTGGTGCAATCTCCCCGTCCGGTGGGCTATAACTCATACCTGAAAGTTACCACGGCCAAATACTATATTCCGAGCGGAAGGTGCATCCAGGCGATAGATTACGCCCGAAGGAACGACGACGGGAGCGTCTCATATATTCCCGATTCGCTCATTAACGAATATACGACCACGGCCGGCCGCAGGGTTTACGACGGCGGGGGCATCATGCCCGACGTGGTAACCTCGTCGCAGTACGTGAGCCGCTTTACGATGATGGCCTACGCGCTCGGTTATCTCGACGACTTCGCGGACGAATACGTAAAGCGTCACCGGGAGCCGGTGGACGTGGAGTCCTTCCGCCTTTCCGATGCGGATTACAGGTGGTTTATCGAGTTTATGGCCGATAAGCCGATGGAGTATAGCTCCGAAACCGCCCAGGCTCTCAAAACCCTCACCGAGCGGGCTCAAAAGGAACTTTATTACGACCGGATCGAGGGTGAGATCGAGCGCCTAACAGCCCTTTTGCAGGACGATAAACAGGGTAACCTTACACTGTACCGCGACCAGATCGCCGAGATACTCGAAGACGATATAATACTGCGCCAGCACTACCAGCAGGGTGTTATCCGCCATTCTACATTCACCGACGAGGAAATATCCGAGGCTGTCGGCCTGCTCTGTGACCCGGCACGGTACGGATATATTACCACCGAACAGGATACCAGTCGGAAATAAAACCGATGCGCTGATGGTCATAAAACTAAATCTGGGATCGGTGCTCGGGCGGGGCGGCAGGCTCACCTTCCAGAGGAAGGTTATTATCATCGTGCTGGGGCTCGCCATTGGTTCCACTTCGCTCGTCTTCACCAACTACATGGCCAAAAAACTGCGCGAGAAGGAGCAGAACGAGGTGAGGATGTGGACATTCGCCATGGAAAATACCATGAACTCCCCGATCTACAACCCCTTCTTCCAGATACCCGGCGAAGGCCGTAACGGGATCCCCTACGTTATAGTCGACGAGAACCTGCGGGTGGTGCGCTACGACCTTATCCCCGAAAAGATTATTACCCATCCCGACCTGCTGAGGAAAAAGATAGACCGCCTTTCCCTAACCAACAAGGAGATACTCATCACCGACCTGGGGTTCAATACCTATTAC
>JAJBVJ010000017.1 GCA_020859875.1 Rikenellaceae bacterium | reverse complement strand
GCCCGTATCTATCCCGATCCGCCCCTGTCCGTCGAAAACGAGCCTCACGGCCCGAGACCCGTGCCGGTCGGTTAGTTCCACATCGAACCTTCCGTAACCGTGGGGATAGATGTCCATTGAAAACCCGCCCCGTACGGTTTCTTCGAAAACCCTGACCGCTTTGGCATAGTCGCAGGGGTCTTCGTCCCGAAGGCCGAGGCTCCTGTCCTCCGCGGACGGGAAGGCCTCCACCGCAACGGGCGCCCATTTCGGGGAATACAAATTCCACCCCGGTACGGGTGCTCCGGGCTCTATATCATTGAAATTGTCCGCAACGTCGCCCTCGACAGCAGTTACTGCCGGAAGCGGTATCCGGCTCACCCATATATCCTCTTTGTTCACGCTGTAAGCCACCCACATATTCCCGTCTCCGGGAGTCTGCTCCCCTTCCACTATCCCGCGCACATAGCAGGGGCCGAAATCCTTCCAGCGGCCGAAAAAGCGGCGCGGGGGAACCTCTCCGTGGACAACTCCCAAACCGTCGAAAAGGATGCCGTCCGACGAGGTGACCATCGCCAGCGGATAGCGGTACTCCTGGGTGGCTATCGGATTGTAAACGATGGCGTAGCGGCCGTCCGCCGTACCCTGTCCCCATACCTTCCCGCCGGCCATCTTGAGAGTGGGCAGTTTCACGTCGGCCGACCACGTCAGCCCGTCGTCGTCCGAGAGGGTGGCATATGATTTTTTCCACAGGCCCACGACCTTACCGTCCGCGCGATGGAAATACGACACCGCTTCCCGGTGCTCCGGCATATTGGGCATATGGTGGAACCCGTCGATCCCTCGGTCTTCGTCATACCATTGCAGCGTGCGGAGCCTGTCGGCCAGCAGGGCCTCGCATGCGGCCACAAAACCTTTATCGGGGCTCGAAGTATAGAAAGGATAGGAGGTGTTGGACTCCCTCCAGCCGGTATGGCTAGAATAGCGGATGAAATAGATCGGCCCGAAAGAGCCGTCGGGATATATCTCGCGCACCACCCTGCCGATGCCCCCCTCTTTAAACGGCGAATCGGTATGGCCGTAAAAGGCCAGGGTGAGAAGCCGCCCGCTGGGAGCGGTATAGAATCCCATCCGCTGGTGCATCATATAGCCGTTGTAACCTTCGGGAATGTCGACCCCCTCCGGAGCCTCATACGGCGGAAAAACCACGACAGGTTTCCCCCACTCTCTCCCGTCGGGCGATACGACAAGAAGAGTTTGGCCCGGCGAGACGTGCTCGTCGGCCGGATTGCTGAGGTACTGAAGATAGAATTTACCCCTCCAGTAAGTGAGGTTCGGGGCGTGGTTGTAAGTCCAGCCGTAATCCTCGGCCTGACCCGGGTCGGTGCGGTTCGCCCGCAAAACCTGGATATTTTCCACACCGACGATATATCTCAATCCCCCGTCATGCAGATCCGGGTCGGTTATCTCCCCTCCGACATACCGCACCGGCTCTGCCGGCGAGCCGGTCTGGCCCGCGGCCGGGAGTACCCCTAAAAAGGCCCAAAGGGCAGTCTGTAATATTTTGACTCTCATAGTTGTTCAAGTGCTACGCTAAGATATTAAAATTAAACCAAAGGCGGGAATATCCCGCCTTCGGCCCTGAAAAAACTTTAATGACTAACCTTTAAAATATCTCCGATCCCCACGTGAGGGTGGTGGTGGTCGTCAGATCGAGTCCGTTGCCGGAGCTGTCCGTAAGGACACTGCCCGACCCTTCGTCCACCTTCCAATATCCGTACAGCGCCGCGGGATCCTGCACCTGCTGCATATTGGCCTGTATTTCAGATTGGGTGAGGCACTCCTTCCACATCCTCATCTCACCTACCAATCCCTCGAAATAGTAACCGGTGTTGCCGAGCATCATTCCGTTGAAGGTATACCAGGCGTGGTAGCCCTGTGACGATCCGGTATACCTTTTCTGGGGGGCGACACTTCCTATCAGCTGGCCGTCCACATATAACCAGTAAGCCGGCTCGGTGGTCTGGTCGGTGAGAGTTCCATCACATGAAATCGAAATAAGTACCCACTGGTCGGTCGGCAGCGTCGTGGAGGGGAAGTCCACCTGGCGGTTGCCTATATTTGTCGTACCGTCGGTACCGGATACCCTCACTTCGCACCCGCTGAAGGCGGCGCCGCTCCCACTCTCGTTGAAGTCAATCCCGCGCCATGTGCCGATATAGTTGGTACCCGAATGCCAGCCGTAGGGGTAGATATACATCTCGAAGGTGTGCGTATTATCCTCCAGACGCACTTCGGAACCCGGGATCGAGAAGTTTACGGCTGTCCGGAAGTCCGACATATCGATCCCGCTCTTCCAGACGGTCTGCTTATCGCCGTCTATGACGAAATAGTATATCTCATCCTGGCCATCCATTGCGAATTTATCCCTCTGCTCGCTGTCTATCGCCATTCTCACCGGCAGAAGATATGTAAGGCCGTATTCCAGCCCCGAGGTGCTGCCGAATGTCAAGGTCATCTCTTCGGATACCGTTTCCCCCGGTTTGAGAATCGTAAAACCGTCGAGCGAATAGTTGGTCTCGGGAAGCAGGACGGCCGATGCATTGTTCTGCGAATTATATGTTTCGAGCAGCTCTTCGTCCACCGACGCTTCGCATATCGCATAATCGTCCGATGTGCGGTTCATCACGAACCGGAATGAATATGTGCGGGGAAACTCCGTTACCGCCAAGTTTATAAGACTACCCGACAGCCCGTCGACGGAGACCGTCGGCAGGTTCGAAGACCCGCCGTTATCGTCGTCGCTGCATGAGGCGGTGAAAAATGCCGCCGCGCAGAGGCACCCGAGGGTCGGTATTATTTTAGAGTATTTCATCGTCGAGTTGATTTTATTTGCTATTCCACGCATTTGTTGTTATCGTCGTATTTCCAGTTTATCTGCGCACCGTTCGTATAGGCAATGTCGCGCCCCACCGGCGAAGAGTCATAGAACGTATTGCCCTGCCCTTCGTCCATCCTCCAGTAGGAGATCAGGCCGTCGGTCGAAGGATCGACCCCGCAGATGGCCGAACGGAGCTCCCTTTGGGTAAGTGTGCGGCTCCAGAGCCTCATTTCGCTCATCCGGCCATAAAAAAGCTGCGAGCCGGTATAACCCTGCGACGGCATCCCTATCTGCACCCCGTAAAGCGTGTAGTTGGTAGCCGTCACCGTTGCAGAATTGTCCCTCTCCCCGTTGACATAGAGGGTCATGGTCGTCCCGTCGTTCACGATGGCGATATTATACCACTGGTAGGTACTGAAAGCGGTATTGGAAGTTATGTTACCGCCGCGGGCCGTCACCCTCATTACGTTTGCCGGGTCGTCCCCCTCGTTGAAGCGGATAAGCACCTGGTCGCAGTTGGTGTCGGTATCGGGCACCACACCGTGCTGTGAGGTTTCGTCCCCTCCGAAGGCGCACACCCTGGTAACACCGCCGGTATTGCCTCGGTCCACAAATTCCGTTGCCATCAGCTTTACTTCCCATGTAAATACCGGAAGCGAGGTGACAGGCTCGGGCATTATGAACTGGTAGGACATGCTGCTGTTTCCTATATCGGGGGCGTAAAAACGGAGTGTCCTCGATATTTTCAGGTAGATAACATTACTGTTGGGAATAATATCGAGTCCGCCCTCTATATCGGTGATCTCGATCGGGATCAGGTAGACGCGGCCGGAGACGAAATCGTCGTCGTTGTCGATCTCCACCACCGCCGAAGAGGAGATGTAGCTTCCCGCTTCGATCACCACCCGGGTGGTCGAGATCGAAAAGCTGTTCTCGGGAATGGGGTAATAATTAACCCCCATCCTGGCATTGTATTCGTCCACCAGATCGAGCCTCACCCGAAGGTCGACATAGGTATCTTTCTCCAGTTTCTCTGTGGACGAGACCGTTACCGGATAGCTGGACGGGAATCCGTCGATTGCAAAGGTCACGATCTCCTCGTTCTCGGTGCCCGTAATGTAGAGGGCGTCCCCGAACGACTCCCTGTCGCAGGCGGTCAGCCACGGGGCCAGGATCGCCGCGGCGGACAGGAGAATTTTATTTATTGTTTTCATCTTCTTTGTTTTTAATATCCGTATTAATTCTGCCGGGCCGGGTTCTGCTCCTGTATCCCGCGGCGCAGGCTGTAATAGGGCATCGGGGTGGTACCCGTATCGCCGATGTCGGAATTGGCCGGCCGTGTGGTGTTGTATTCATATTCGAAGTAGTAACCGCCGAAACCTCCCTTACGGCCCGTGGATGGGTTCCAGCGTGCCATACCGATCACCGAATAGAGCGGGTTTCCCCACGAATCCACGGTATTGCCGTCGGCCTCGGTGAAGGCCACCCCGCCGTTCTGCCAATACCATCCCATCTGTTCGGTGGGAATGAACTTTTCCGGTGGACACCATGAAGGGATGCGGCTGTCCAGACCGCTGCTGCTGCTCACGCTGTAACATTGCCGTACCAGGTAATCTATATACGGCTCCACGTCCGAGGGAACCGTATCACCGGCATAGTCCACTATCAGCAGTTTTCCGCTTCCCGACTGCGGCCCGAGATATTCCCCGATTATCTTCACGAACTCGGTGAACTTGTCCCCGATTATGTAGTCCGTGCCGAAAGTCTGGCCCGTGGGTTCGTAATCGAGGTCGAGACCGTCCAGGTCGTTACGCAGTACGCACCTGACCAGCCACATGGCATACTCCCTCATACCCTCGTCGTTTAGCGGGAAGCCGGAAGTGGTCAGGTGGCAGATCTTGCACATCACCACTTTGGTTCCCTTCACCCGGCGTATATACTGCATCTCTTCCCAGGCGGTCGGAAGGTACCTTTCGTTGTAATAGCTCGTCTCGGTATATTCGGGATTGTTCGAGGGTATCTGCTGCCAGAGGCTGACGACATCCATACTGTCGGGAAGCCCCGTGAAATGGTTGCCGGCCGAGGGTGACGCCTCGTTGGTATAGGCCGCGTACCAACCGAAACAGATGGCATGGTCCGACTCCTTGTACTTTCGAAGGTTCACATAGTATTCGCTGTTCTCATCATACTCTATAACATCGTTCACCACGATGTTGTCCACATCCGTATTACAGGCTGCGGCGAACAGTATCGCTGAAAATATAATTATGCTCTTTTTCATTTCTCTACTTTGTTTTATCAGTTCCCTACATCCCACCAGAGCCGTGTACCGCAGTTGTCCGCACCGCCCAGAAGGGACGGAACGGCGGCATCCACCCGCTCGCGGTTCGTGTTATACTCGTCTTCCGGGTACATCAGCCGGCGGATGATGGTATCGTCGGGCACGGAGGAGTTTTCATTGTTTACCGGCAAAATAACCTTCGGGTAACCCGTGCGGCGGTGTTCCGTCCAGGCTTCCTGGCCGTTGGGGAACATGGCGATATATTTCTGCGTCAGTATCTTCTCACGCTTCAGATCGTCGCCGTCGCCATTGTTCCAGGCTATGGTAACCGTGGAGGGTGCGTTGGCACTGTACCTGCCGAGCGGATCGACATAAGCGGCCGGGACGGCCGTGGAATTTGCAATGTAGGCGTCGGCTCCGGAAGCTCCCCTCTCGTCGAACGAGAGCCTAATGCCCTCTTCATAGAAATCCTGTGCGGTGCCTCCCATAGACCAGCCGTTCAGGGCACCTTCGGCGAGCAGGAAATAGGTTTCGGAGGCCTTCATCCACACCACGTCTTCGTGCATGTCGGTATTTATCTCGGAATAGTCGCCAGCGGTAAAATCCGACTTGTTCGCCGAGGCCGGCAGACCGCCCCTGATACCGCTGTAATTGCCCGAATTGTTGGTATTGAAATAGTTGGATAGCCTCGGATCGTCATAACCGTTCATATAGGCATCGATCGTAGCTCCCATTGCCACGTCGTTCCACCCGGTGATAACCGTCAGCGGGCTTTCGTAGGTCGAAAGCCGTCCCGTATGGTTGAGCCTGGCTTCATTTGTCGCACTCACCAGCAGACCGCCGGCGTTGGAGACCGCATTCTCGGCCTGGGTTTGCGCCTTTTGCGGTGCGATCATGCTTATGTGCATGGCCAGGCGGAGCCGGAGGGAATTGGCGAACATCACCCACTTCGAAACATCGCCCATATATACGGCATCCCAGTCCGAGAAGATACTCTCGCCGGTCTGCGCATAGGGGATAAGGGTTTCCACCGCGTCTTCGAGCTCCTCGAAGAACGTATCGTAAATATCCTCCTGACTGTCGTAGTAGGGTACAGAGACACCGTCGAAATAGATATACGGTATGGGCCCGTAACTCTCCACCACCCGGTGCATCGCCGCGACTTTTATGATTTTGGCCATGGCGAGCCTCGGCTCGTTCTCGTCGAGAGCATCCGCAAGGATGGCGTAGGCGCTCATGGTGCGCGTGAAGTTGGTCGTGAACATATCGCCGTACCAACTGGCCTGATTCCAGTTATAGCGGCTGGCCGAGTTGTGGTTGGCATTTCCCGACCCGAAATATCCTATGAACGAGTCGCCGCCCATCACCTCTACGGTCTGGTAGCGGTCGGTACCTATGCTTGCCCCCGACTGCTGTACCACCAGCACGTTCTGCTGCATCTGCAGGAACATCGCCCCCGTTCGGGCATCGCCCCAGAGCGACTCTTCCTCGCTGGCCGCATTGGGATCTTTATTGAAGTGGTCGAAGTTGGCCGTACAGCCGCAAAGCATCAAAGCCGACACTGCCGCGGTGGCCGATCCGAAATATTTTTTCATTTTCATAACTTTCCATTTGAGCGTTAAAACCTAATGCGGGCCGAAAATCCGAGGCTTCTCATGCTGGGCTGCATGAAAAAGTCGAAGCCCTGGTTATAGGTATCCGTGCTGGCCGTATTCTCGGGGTCGAACGGAGCCTTGCAGTAGAAGAAGAAGAGGTTGCGGCCCACGAAGGAGACATTGAGTCCCTTTATCCAACTGCACCATTTCTGGATCGGAAAATCATACCCCAGGGTCAGTTCGCCGAGCCTCACGTTGGTCATGCTGTAAACGTATTCCGAACCGATGAAATTGGAATTGGCCGCACCGATGGTCTGATACCAGGGCTGTGCATCTATTACATAACCGTTGACCGTGGCACCGCCGTTGTCCCTGGCCTTTTCCGTTCGCTTGGAGGCCCCGTAATAATCGAGGATCGCCTGTGTGGCCGAAACTCCGACACCCCCCACGCGCGCCGATATCATAAATCCCAGGTTCACTCCCTTGTATTCGAAATTGTTACGTAGGCTGAGGTTATACAGCGGATTGGAATTCCCGACCTTGGTATATTCGTTCCGGTCGATCTCGAAGGCCCCCGTCTGCGAATTGATTATGTAATAGCCGTGCTCGTCGCGGGAGATGGAGTTTACATATATGTCCCCGAGGCTTCCCCCCTGATAGAGCCTTTGCTGGGCACCCCCGAGATTATAGACGGTATAACCGTTCATATCTTCCACAATCCCGAGTTCTTCGGGAATGGAGAACTCGAGGATTTTATTGCGGTTGAGCGACCAAATCAGGTTTGCATCCCACCTTACCGGGCCCAGGTTCTCCCTGTAACCGGCAGCCACTTCGAATCCCTTGTTCCTCACGTTCCCGGCATTGAATATCAGCCTGCTGTAACCGGTACCGGAGGAGATCGGAAGGTCGAAGAACTGATCGGTCGTCTTGGACTGGTATATCGTCACATCGAGGGAGAGTTTCCGCCGGAAGAGTTCCAGATTGAGCCCCACCTCATATGAGCGGGTACGCTCGGGTTTGGTATCTATCCCGGGATAAAAGGTCTCGGTCGACATCATACCGTCCGCAATGGCATAATAGGAGCGGGTACGGAACCTCTCGATTCCGTTGCCCACTTCGCTGTAAGAGAATCTCACCTTTGCAAAGGATAAATAATCGGAACGGATGTCGAAAATATCGGTTATAACCCCGGAAACACCCGCCGAGGGGTAAAGCACCGAGGTGGTCGACGATCCGCTCAGGATGCTCAGCCAGTCGTTGCGTATCGACCCTTCGACAAATACCATATTTTTATAACCCACCGACGCGGTTGCGAAAATGGCGTTCGTCCTTTCGTGGTAGCTGTCGCGGGAATAGGAGAGGCTCGTAGGACTTATATTGCCGATGGTGAAAACATTGGGCACACCCGACAACCCCCCGTAGAGGTCCGTCGCCTTGTAAACTTCGTCGTTGGTGCTGATACCCACGTTCGCATTCAGGCTCCATGTGCGCTCGTTGAAATATTTGTCGACGGAGAGGATGGCATCGGCATAGACCTGGTTGGTGGTGGCGGTGATGCTTCGGTAGCCTCCCCAATCGGAGTTGTAAGCCATCGAGTTGAGAGTCGAGGCGTAGAGTTTACGCTCCGAATCCAGATTCTCCCTGTCTATCTTTACCCGGCCTGCTGCCGAGAGCCAGTCGTTGATCTTATAACTGGCCGAGAATGTACTCAAAAACCGGTGTTTGCGGTTGGTGTAGAGGTTGCGGTTGGTGATCCAGTAGGGATTCTGCATCTCCAGACCGCCGTCCCCGAGGGGCCAGTACTGCACCTTCGTACCCATGCTCGCCGAATACCTTTCGTAGTATTTGTATTTGGAGAAATCCTCGCTTCGGGGGAAAAGGTAGACCGAAGTCAGCGGATTGCCGTAAATCCCCTGTGAAAGCATATTTTTCTCGTAAACTTTCGAGTACATTATCGAAAGATCGAGCGTAAGGCGGTCGTCGAACAGCTTTGTGGTGTTGCGTCCGGTAAAGTTGAACCGGTCGTAGGCGTTATTGGGGATGATCCCCTCCGCCGTAACCTGGCCCACGGAGACATAGGTCTGGTTCCTGTCCGTTCCGGTCGAGAGGCTCACGTTGTTGGTTGTATTGAAACCCGTCTGGAAAAAATCGCGCGGTTCGTACCTGGTCTCACTGTCGGAGAGCTTCGATCCCCAGCTGAACCACTCTCCGGCCAGGGAGCCGTAGCTGCTCTGAAATTCCGGCAGCCGCAGTGGGCTGTAAAAGGTGGTGTTGTTGCTGTATGTTATGTCGGTCTGGTCGACGGTTCCCCTTTTGGTCGTCAGCAGCACCACCCCGTTGGCTGCCTGCACCCCGTACAGCGCGGCCGCCGATGCTCCGCTGAGCACCGTCATCGATTCGATATCCTCCGAGTTGATATGCGAAATCGCATCGCCGCTCTGTCCCGCGCCGGAATAGTAGTCGCCCGGCTGCTCGGTACTGAGGTTCGGCATTGGAATACCGTCAATCACATAGATGGCGTTGTTGTTCTGGAAAAAAGATTTGGCGCCCCTCATCACTACACGGGCTCCGCCACCGATTCCGGCCGAACTGCTGTTGATGGTCACCCCGGCGACCTTGCCGGCCAGACTGCTCATCAGGTTGGCGTCTTTGGTGCGGTTGAGCTCTTCGGTAGAGATCTTCTGCACGTCGTAGGTCAGCGAACGGCTTTCCCGCGTAATACCGAGGGCCGTCACCACCACATCGGAGATCGTCGTGACATCCTCGGTTAGGGTCACGTCGATCGCCGACCTTCCGCCGACCGGCACCGTCACCGTGCCGTAGCCCAGACACGAGAACTGAAGCACGTCGTCAGGCCCGGCCTGGATGGTGTAATTCCCATAGCCGTCGGTCGCGGCACCCCTGATGGTTCCTTCCACTACGACGGTAGCCCCTATCAAGGCTTCGCCGCCGGTGTCCGTCACCCTGCCCGTCACCATTCCGGACGGCTGACCACTTGCAAAGTTCCAATAGAGCAGGCATACGGCCACCGAAAGGCACACCTTCGTAAGGGGCCGCAGTGTCGAAGATCCCGCTTTTGGAATACAAGACTCATTTTTCATCGATAAATTTTTAAGTTAGTAAAGGTTTTCCGAGTGTTTACGATTTATGTTAGCTGTATTTACTATACATTATTTGCTATATCGTTTTAGCTTTTTTCAGTTATTAATTAAAACACTTCCTTTACGGCCCCGCCCAGACGCCGATACATCCCGTACCGCCGGTCGTAGAAGGCTTTTCTCCGGGAATCCGGCCGGTAGACTTTCCTGTCCCCGGGCACCATGGCCCGCTGAGCGGATTCGATGTCGGGATATATCCCCGCCGCCACCGCGGCACACACGGCGGCGCCGAGCGCACAGGCCTCGGTCGATCCCGCTATTCGGATCGGCATCCCGAGCACATCCGCCATGGTCTGCATCACGTACGGCGACTTTACCGCTATGCCTCCCGTAGCCACGATCTCCCTGATCTCCACCCCTTCCCGCATCAACCTTTCGGTTATAGCCCGCGAACCGAGCACCGTCGCCTCGACCAGCGAAGCGAAAACCTCCGGGGCGGTCGTCCCGATGGTCAATCCGGCAATTGCCCCCCTCAGGCGATGGTCGGCATCGGGTGTACGGCGCCCGTTGAACCAGTCTACCGCGAGTACGTCCCCCTCATTCCTTTCGAGCTGGGCCGCTTCTTCGCTCAGCCGCAACAGCACCGCACCGGAATCCGCACATCCTTCCGAGTTCCAACTCACCAACCCGGCATACCAATTATATATATCGCCGAAAGCCGACTGTCCGGCCTCCAAACCCGTATAGCCCGGAAGTACCGATCCGTCCACCTGGCCACATATCCCCTCGATCGACCCGCCCGAGCCACCCTCCATAAGAGCGATGTCGCAAGTAGAAGTCCCGGCAACCTTGACCAAAATACCGGGGCCTATCCCCGACCCTATGGCACCTATATGGCAGTCGATCGCCCCTATCCCGACTTTAACGGGCCCTTTTAAGCCAAAACGTTTTAGCCATTTTTCAGTTAAAACCCCGATACATGTCCCGTTAACATGGGTGGTTTCATACATATTCCCCGCGAAAAGTGAATATAAGGGGTCTACACTCTGCCAAAAATCCAGCGGGGGAAGTCCGCCCCACGCTCCGTTCCACATGGCTTTATGGCCCGCGGCACAGCGGTTGCGAAAGACGGTTCCGGGTGCCCGATTTCCCGTCAGCTCACCACCTATCCAGTCCGAATGCTCGATCCACGAGGCCGCATAATCCCTCAGCGATGCGTCGCACCGCAGGCAGTGCAGCATCTTTGCCCATGCCCATTCGCAGGAGTAGCTTCCGCCCGAATAGAGGGTGTAATCGGTATGCCACTGCCTGGCCGCCGCCGTGATCTCTTCGGCCTCCTGCAACCCCGTATGGTCTTTCCACACCACGAACATGGCATTCGGAGTGTCGGCAAAACGCTCCAGCAGGGCCAGCGGAGTACCTTCGCGGTCGGTCCGAACGGGGGGCGATGCCGTGGTGTCGAATGAGACCGCGCAAATCCGCCC
>JAJBVJ010000010.1 GCA_020859875.1 Rikenellaceae bacterium | reverse complement strand
CCCCCGCGACCGCCGTTCTGCTGTCGCCTCGACGGCGCCCCATCCACCGTCCGCCCTTCGTCAGGCGGCCCTTCTTCCGCCTGTGTTCCCTCCTCGGCGGGGATTTCTCCCTGGTCGCCGTCCGCGGGATCGGCAACGGAGCCCTCTGGGGCGGGTTCGTCCGCCTGTTCCCCTTCGGAATCGGGTTCGATCGGGAGCCCGTCGTCGCCGAGTAGAACGGGCCGCTCCATCAGCTCTTCGAACTGGCTGGTACGGTCTTCGGGGACGGCATTGGCGAGCCCTTCGAAAACCCGGTCGTATGGGTAGGTGTAGAAGAACATCGAGTCGGAACGCATGTAAAGGGTGTCGGGCTGATCGGGGTCGAAACTCACCAGTGAAGGTTCGATGGTAAGGAACCCGTACTCCTCTTCGCCCCAGTATTCGCCGTAGTCGCCGAAAGCTATCGCGTTGTTCTCTTCGTCGATGATCTGGATGTCCCGGCGCATAACGGTGTTGTCCAGGGCGGAGAAATACTCCATGCTGTCGGCCCAGATCTCCTGGGTCTCGGTGAGAATATAGGAGTTTTTGGTAAATTCGTAATCTTCCGAGGGGCTCTTGTATTTTCCCCGGTCGGAGAGCAGTATTTCGCCTTTGGCGTTCCAGATTCGAGTGGGTGTGAAAAATTCCGCTATCTCGGTGTCGAGATTGTAGCGAACCGAATCCGAGACCATCTTATAGTCCGGATTTATGAGCTCCACATCGCCCGCCCCGGTAAATTCGCGGGTCTGCGTGTCGTAATATCCCCGGACGGACTCCATGCGGTTATCCCCCTGGGTAACCGTTCCGCCGCCCCAGTAGCGCCCCCGTTCGGTGAGGGTGTTGTAGCTGAAATTGTAGGTATACAGGACGGCGTCCTGGTCGACGACCTTTACGATCGGGGAGTAGACGCGGGCAAGGTTCACCTCACCGTTATATTCGACCCGGTCGCCGTACACGAACGTGGTTCCGCTGTTGATAACCACCCTCTTGTAGAATTCCATATGTTTCTCGCTGAAACGGATGGCGCTGTCGCAGGTGATTACGGCGCCGTTATGGTAGAAGACGACGTCCCCGAGGAAATAGAATGCCGTAGAATCGTCGGTAAAATGGATGGGACGCATTATCTCGGCGGTGTAATCCACTTTCTTGGTTCCGGTAGACTCCTGCTCATCCCCCGCGGCTTCACCGCCGGTTTCATCCTCTTCGGTTTCGGTATCGGTCTCTTTGCGGGGCGGCTCCGGGCGGGCAGGGCGCTGCGGCCTGCCGCCGGAAGGTGCCTGGGCCAAAGTATCCGCTTTCGTATCGGCGGCGGTGTCAACGGGGATCACCTCGAGGGGTGCTGTGAAGGTAGTATCCCTTGCGGCGCGGCGTTCGCTGGCCGTGGGGCGGTTCCACCCGGAGGGCAGCGGCTGGAAATCTTCCAGGCCGAACTCCTCGAAGAAGCTCTTTTTCTGCAATTCCTGCTCGGCAGCGATGCTGTCGGCCTCCTTCTGGGATATTTTACTGCGACCTTTGCCCGTGATGCCGCACGAAGGCAGCAGCATAGTGGTTATTGCCATAAGCAAGAACGACCATACTATTATAACGGGCAGCCTGCGCACGGGTCTGTGGGGGATGTTAGGCGATTATTTCAACCAGGATTTGTTCTCGAACTCCTCATGCCTGCGGTACTCGGGATCGATGCGGATAAACATCCCGCCTATCTTCTTGTCGAGCCATTTGAGGTACTCCGCATTGGTCTTTTCATTGAGCGCCATTTTTTCCAGTTCGAGGTAGTCCTCTTTAAGGTTGGCCGGATGGGATGGTATGATCTCCAGGAGCTTTACGATCTTACTTATCTTGTTCAGTTTGCCGTCCGTGGTCTGGAATGCCGGGGAGATCTCTCCCGGCTGGAGTTTTTCCAGCGCGCGGAAATCGTCGGGCGGAAGCATCTCCTTATAGTGCTTTGTGGTGGCGTCGCTGGCCGAGTAGTAGTAGGGGTTGGATTCCATCATTTCGAGGTTGCTGACAAGGCCGCCGTTATATTTCGAGAACTTGTCTTCCGAGTGTTCGAGGGCCGCCTTTTCGAAGGTGATGGAGTCGGCGCGGATTACCCCGGCAAGGCTGTCGAGGTATTTGTTGGTAGCGATCAGTTCGTCGCCCGTAAATTGGGGCCTTATAAGAATATGCCTGGCGCGGTATCGCTGTCCGTTCTTTTCGATCAGCTGGATGATGTGGAAACCGTAGATAGTCTCCACTACCTCGGAAACCTGTCCGGGGCGGAGCTTTTCGAGGCCCCGGGCAAACGGCTGTTCGAATTCTTCGAGGGTCATGGGCTCCAGTTCCCCGCCCATGGCGGCCGAGCCGTCCTCGGAATACATACGGGCCAGCACGTCGAACCTCGTACCCTCGTTTATTATCCGCTCGCGCAGTCCGAGCAGCTGTTCCCTCGCCCGGAGCTTGGCCTCTTTGGTGGAGACGGGATAGCGGGTGATCTGCGAATATACATATTGGATCGGCACAATGGGCAGACTGTCCTTGTGTTGTTTCTTATAGAATTTTTCCACCTCGCCCGGGGTGATCGTAACCTTACGGCTGATCTCCCTGCGCATTTCCTGCGCATAGTTCTGTTCCTCGAGACGGTTGGTGATGATTCGCTTTATCTCGAAGATCGGGCTGTGGAAATGCTCTTCGAGTGCGGCTACCGATCCGGCGGAGGCTACCATATTGCCGACCCTCTCCTCGGCCTCCTCGATGGCGTAAGCCTTATTGATCTCGATCGAGTCGATAAGTGCCTGATTGTAGAGCAGTTTCTGCTCGAGCAGAAGCTCCAGGGCCTCGATCTTGGGATCGCGGTCGGAGGTGATACCATACTGACGGCGCTCCATCGCATATTGTTCGACGACCTCTTCGATATCGGAATAGAGAATGGGGGAATTGCCCACCACCGCGACGACCTTGTCGACCGTGAACTTCTCCTGTGCCGAAGCTGGCCGGATGCCGGATATAAACGTGAGGGTAAGTAAGGCTGCCGCTAAAACATTTCTGAACATATCTGTTTGGTTAAAAGTCACGGTGTGAGGTTATCTCTATTTCCCCGTTGCGTAGTGCCGACCGGTAAATGCTGTCTTCCGCATTGCGGATGATTTCCTGTTTTCGCTGGTTGAACAGCACCCGGGAAATGAGTTCGGTCACCCTTTCCAGCGGGGTGGGCTGGCCGGCTTCGAGACGGTGGGTTATATAGACGTACCAGAGGTCGGTGCCATCCTCGATCTGCGTAACATCCCGCGATGAAAATAGTTTGTGGGCCTCTTCTTCCGTAAGCGGAGGAAGCATGGCCACAAAGTGGCTCAGGTCTGTCCACGAGTCGAAGTGGTGGAGCTCGAAATCGTTTTTAAGGCTCGTATCGAGAAAATCCTGGTAGCGCTCTGCGTTGCCGGACATGAGTTTTTTCAATTCCGTCTTCTGGCGGTAACCCTCCGGCACCCTGACCACCGACCCCTTTACGATCGGCCGGTCGAGCAGGAACTCGCCCCGGTGGTCGCTGTAATATTGTTCGATGGAAGAGGCGTCGTAGAGGGAGTCGAGCCGGGTATCGACATAGTATTGTTCGAGGCGGTGGGTAAGCAGTGAATTGCGGTACTCTTCGACCATGCGGTCGATCTCGCCGGTGTTTCCGCTGAAGAGGTTTTCCGCTTCGCGCACCTTTAGCTGTTTTTTGATCCACATATCGATGTAGGACTCGGCAAGAGAGGCGGAATCTTCGGGAGCTGGAGTGGAGGCGAATAGCGCTGCGAGCTCCGATTCGTACAGTTTTTTATCCCCCACCTTTGCAACCGCCTTCTGCTCTTCGATACTGTCCGTACGGTTACACGATGCCGTAAAGAGACCTGTGATAAGCAGGGATATGTAAAAGGCGGCTTTTCTCATATGGCTGTGCAAAGGTAATCTTTATTTTGTTAGAACGAAAGGCCCGTGGTTTTATTATAATGCGCCCGTAATAAACTTTTGAACGGGATTTACAGGGGTTCCGCAGTGCCCACCGGGAGCTCGTCCGTCCCTGCCCGGTCGAGCTTTTTGAGCTCCCGCAGAAGGTTCCATCCGGCAAGGATGAAAACCATGCAGCACACGCCGTAGATAATCCAGTAAAAGGTTTCATTGGTGAACATCTCACGGGTGAATTTCACATCTCCACGCGAAAGTATCAGCACAAGGAAAGCGATGGCGTTGTTCAGGGCGTGAATAATAATAGGGGTTACGAGAGATCCCGACCGTACGTAGAGGTAGCCTAGGATGATGCCGATGAAAAAGGCGTTGATTGCCTGCTGGGGGATCATGTGGATTAGCCCGAAAACGGCCGAGGCCATCAGGATGCCCTTGAGTTTACCGAATCCGCCGGTCAGGTTCTGCTGGAGGATTCCCCTGAAGAGAATCTCCTCGAGCAGTGGAGCCATGACTATCGTGGTGAGCATCGCCCAGCCACCCCTGCCGACGGAGGAGTACATCTTCTCGAGATACTCATTGGGGAAAATCTCCAGCAGCGGTTCGATCACCATCGAGGTGATAATCACCAGTACCAGGCCCCAAAGTATAAGGGTCGGATTTGTCTTGCGGAGAGAAAAACTCAAAGGTTTTGCCGGAAGGTTCCCGTGCCTGCGGCAAATCCACCATGCAAAGGCTATGGATACGGTTAGCTTGACGGTGTAATATAAGAATAGGGAAAAACCGTCGGCAAACCCCGTATCGGGATGGATTTTTAAAAAGAGAATCGACGATACGACATCCGATATTATGCACACCCCGACAATGGCCAGCAGGATAAGCCATTGCGGGTAGCGGACTTTTTCCGGGGCGGATGCCACGGCAGGCTCTTCGGCCGCTGCCGGTGTCGAGTCGGAGGCAGCGGCGCCGCTGCCGGTTCCTTCACCCACGGACGAACTTATGCTTACGTCCCAGCCGCCGGGCGCGGTACCGGTCTGTCCGTTTCGATCTTTATCTTCTCCCATATTTTTCGGTTATACAGGCGGGGTGGCGTGCAATGGCCGCCCCGCCGTTAGTACTTACCGGCAAGTGTCGCCACCATCACCGCCTTGATGGTGTGCATCCGGTTCTCTGCCTGGTCGAATACGAGCGATGCCGGCGACTCGAAAACCTGGTCGGTAACCTCCATTTCACAGAGGCCGAATTTGGCCAGAATATCCCCTGCTATCTTGGTCTTGTCGTTGTGGAAGGCGGGAAGGCAATGCAGGAATTTCACCTCTGGATTTCCGCTCGCTTCCATCAATGCGCTGTTCACCTGGTAGGGTTTGAGCAGGGTGATTCTCTCCTGCCATATCTCGTCGGGTTCACCCATCGATACCCATACGTCGGTATATATGAAGTCCGCCCCGCGGACCCCTCCCAGCGGATCGGAGGTAACCTCTATTTTCGAACCCGTCTCAGCTGCGATCTCGCGGCATTTGGCAAGCAGTCTTTTGCCCGGGGCGCACTGCGGGGGGCAGATTGCCGTGTAGTCGATGCCCAGTTTGGCCGCACCGACCATTAGCGAATTGGCCACGTTGTTCTTGGCATCGCCCGCAAAGCAGAGCTTCATTTGTGCCAGCGGCTTGGTGCAGTGCTCCTGCATGGTGAGAAGGTCGGCAAGTACCTGCGTGGGATGGGCCTCGTCCGTAAGGCCGTTCCAGACCGGCACACCGGCATGGAGGGCAAGCGTCTCTACGATATGCTGTCCGTAGCCGCGGTATTCGATCCCGTCGTACATCCGGCCCAGAACCCTTGCCGTATCTTCGGTGCTCTCCTTTTTGCCGATTTGAGATCCGGTGGGGCCGAGATAGGTCACCGAGGCCCCCTGGTCGAATGCCGCCACCTCGAAGGAACATCTTGTGCGTGTGGAGTCCTTTTCGAATATTAGAACGATATTTTTGCCCGCGAGGGTTTTCTTTTCCTTCCCCTGGTTTTTATCCCGTTTCAATTTTGCGGAAAGCTCGAGCAGGGAGAGGAGCTCCTCTGCGGAAAAATCCATAATTTTCAGGAAATTTCTTCCTTTCAAATATTCCATAGATGTCCTGTTTTGTCGACTATAATATAATATGGCTGTAAAGATAACGATTTTTGGCTCCCGATGCGGGGCGTTTAAAAGAGATTGGAGATTTTTGATTAGTTTTGTGAGTTAATCGCCGTTAAAAAACGATGGGAAAAATAGTAGCACTTGCCAACCAGAAGGGCGGGGTGGGGAAAACCACCACCGCGATAAACCTCGCAGCGAGCCTCGCCGTGCTGGGTAAGAGAACCCTCGTTGTGGATGCAGACCCCCAGGCGAACGCTACCTCGGGTCTGGGGTTCGACAACACGGGCGGCAATATCTATGACGTTATAAACGGCGAGAGACACCCCTCGGAGGTTATCCTTAAAAGCGCCGATATTAAAAATTTATGGCTGATGCCCTCCGGTATCGACCTGGTCGGGGCCGAAACGGAGCTATCCACGACCTCGAACGGCCATTTCGTCCTTAGGGACATCCTCGATACGGTTCGCGGATCGTACGACTATATCCTGATCGACTGCTCCCCCTCGCTGGGATTCGTCACGGTGAACGCGCTGGTTGCCGCCGATAGCGTGCTTATCCCCGTGCAGTGCGAATATTTCGCCCTGGAGGGGCTCGGGAAGCTGTTGAATAGCATAAAAATGGTGAAGGAGGAGCTCAACCCGAAGCTGGAGATCGAAGGCTTCGTGATGACCATGTACTCACGCACGCGCCTTGCCAATCAGGTTAACGTCGAGGTGAGGGAACATTTCGGCGAGCTGGCGTTCGACACCATCGTGCAGCGGAACATACGGCTGAGCGAGGCCCCCAGTTACGGTAAGCCGGCCCTGCTCTATGACGCCTCTTCTACGGGAAGCGCCAACTACCTGAACCTTGCAAAGGAATTCATAAAACGGAACCGCAGGGCCAGGGCAGGTGACGGGCAATAAACCGGATAAAAAAATAGTTACAACGATATGAACGCAAAAAATAAAGGGCTTGGCCGCGGGTTGGGTGCGATCTTCGAAATAGAGAGCCGCAATGCTCCCGCATCGACGAGCAAAAGTCTCACGCGCGAGATCGCAATCGACGAGATACACCCCAATCCCAAACAACCCCGCACGCGCTTCGACGAGGCCGCCCTCGACGAACTTGCCGACTCGATACGAACGCTGGGAGTAATCCAGCCCGTTACGGTGAAGAAGGAGCAGGACGGGACGTTCACTATCATCAGCGGCGAGAGGCGCTGGAGAGCGTCGAAGCTGGCCGGCCTGGAGACCGTGCCGGCATATATCCGCGAGGTGGACGACCAGACCCTCCACGAGATGGCTCTGGTGGAGAATATACAGAGGGAAGACCTGAACCCTATGGAGGTATCGCTCAGCCTGCAAAGGCTTATAGACGAGTGCGGCCTAACGCAGGAATCCCTCTCGGAAAGGGTGGGCAAGAAGCGTTCGACCATCGCAAATTACATGCGTCTTCTGAAACTTCCGGTGGAGGTGCAGTCTGCCCTCCGCGAGGATTATATCACGATGGGCCATGCGAAAGCCATTGCCGGCGCGCCCCAGCAGAAGCAACCCGGCATCCTGAGAAAGACCCTCAAAAAGGGACTTTCCGTCCGGCAGACCGAGGAGCTTGTCCGCAGGCTCACCGAGGGCGGCCGGACAAAACCCGCCGACGAAGACCAGGAATATCCAGAGAGCTACGGCAGGCTCGTGGAACAGTTGGAAAAATATTTTTCCCAGGACATTTCGATCAAAAAGAACCGGGGCGGCGGCGGGAAGATCGTCATAGGATTTGCCGACGACTCCGATATTGAAACCTACGTTAAACGATTTTTGAAAGGGTAACCCGGGCCGGTATTGTCCTGCGCGATCCTGCCGCCGAGCCGCTTTCCGATGCAGAAAAATAGAATCAGATACATCCTGCCCCTTATAGTCGGCCTGCTATTCTTTTCGGCAGCTGAGACTGTATTCGCCCAGTCGCCGGGACAGAAGAGGAATTTCCGCGTTGAAGGGGGGATGGCCCGAAGTATCGAAGCCAGGCGTGCCGTGGGCAGCGAGGCTTATACTCCGGCCGATTCGCTGTTGGCCGATTCGCTGGGGGTAACCCTGTGGGGTCTCGATTCGCTGAGACAGGCCGAGCGGATCGTTCCCGTTGCCCTTTCGCGGGAGCTGGGAGATACCCTCGCATCCGATTCCCTCGACATACCGCTTTTCCGGCTCCGGGAGATACAGCAGGAATATCTGGTCGATTCCATGCGTTTCCGTGAAATCGCCGCCAATATCTATTTTGCAGACTCCCTGCAGCTAAGCTACTGGGAGGCCGTAGAGTACCGCCAGCAAATATACACCGACTCCCTTATAGCGGCGGGAGTGATACTTCCCCCCGATACCCTGGCCGGCCTCAATAAAAGAAAGCGGAAAAAGATCGAGAACGAGATACGCTGGAGCGATCCGGATTTTGTCCGCCACAACCGTTTTTTCAAGGATTCAATCGGCATTTCGAAGGTTACGGCAATATCGCTGGTCGCACCCGGGTATGCACAGCTCTACAACAGCCAGTACTGGAAAATCCCGGTACTTTACGGCACGGTGGGCACTACCACCTACTTCTGGCTCCACGAGCAGAAGAAATACAAGAGTTGGAAAAAGCAGTACGATTACCATATGTGGAATTACGGGAACCAGGGTGATATGAAACTCGTCCAGGAGATCGACATAAACGGTAACGTCAGGGTGAGCGACCTGAACACCATCCAGCACAATATGATAAAAAGGAACACTTCACGGCAGCTCTGGATGGCCGCCGCTTTCGGTTCCTATATCTATTTCGTGGGGGACGGGGCCGTGAATTACCCCGGAGCCACGACAGACATAAAAAAGGCCACCACCCTCTCCACCATCTTTCCGGGGGCGGGACAAGTTTACAACGGCAGCTACTGGAAGGTGCCGTTCGTTCTGGGCGGATTCGCCACGATGGCCATGACCATCGACTGGAACAACCGGGGGTATCAGCGGTTCAAACTCGCCTACGACCAGGCATCCACATTCCCCAGCGGACAGTCCATAGAGTTCTTAGGAAGATATACGGCCGAACAGCTGCGCAAGATCAAAAACAGTTACAGGCGCAACCGCGACTTATGCATAATTCTCACCGGGGTTGTATATGCCCTCAATATCGTCGATGCCCACGTCGATGCCCATATGAAGGCCTACGATATCAGCGACGACCTGGGCGGCAACGTGACCGTTAGCGTCAACCCGGTGCTGCTCAATACAAATACCCTTATGGCCCGTTCGAGCAACACACTGGGAATGCAGCTGTGCATAACATTCTAACTATGAAACACTACCCGAATCTTACCATTATTGTCTGTTTCGTATTTATACTGGGCGCCGCACCGGATATAACGGCATCGATTCCGGTGCCCGCGGAAGTTTCCGGTGCCCCGGGATCCGGCCGCGAGAAAAAGAAGGATAAGAAAAAGAGGAAAGAAACGGCCATAGCAGGGCAGGGCGCCGTGGAGAGTTCGGCCCCGCAATATGCCGAAGAACTATTGGTGACGGGTATAGAGGAAGATACGGCCGCTGACCTCGAGTTCGGGGATTACGACTTTTTCCCGGAAGGGGCCGCAACCGCCGACGCGGAAGCCCGGGCTCTGGCGGGGCTAAACGTTTACGACGATGCCCGCCCGCTCCATTTTAAACATACTCCCGAAGCGCTCGACTCGCTCGTGGCCAAATGGAACGGAGACAATATTTCAACAAATTACGAGAGTTATTTCCGCGATTTTATCGATCTCGATTCCACGGCTTCCCTCGACGGGGAGCTTCCCGACTCGGTTTACAGCGCGAGGCTCCGGAGAATGGTCTCGCCGATCTATCTCGGTTATAACGATATAGTCAAACGCTACATAGTGGCCTACAGCCAGACCCGTAAGGGAACGATCGCAAGGATGCTGGGGCTTTCCCGCGTCTATTTTCCGATGATCGAACAGGAGCTTGCCGCCGCGGGCCTTCCGCTCGAACTGCGGATGCTTCCCGTTATCGAATCGGCACTCAATCCCACCGCTGTATCGCGGATGGGCGCATCGGGATTGTGGCAGTTTATGCACGGAACGGGCAGGGCTTACGGGTTGGAAATAACTTCCTACCATGACGAGCGCTACGATCCGGTGGCCTCGACCCGTGCGGCGTGCCGATTTCTGAAAGACCTCTACCGGATGTACGGCGACTGGACTCTCGCCCTGGCGGCATACAACTGCGGGCCCGGGAATGTAAATAAAGCGATAAAGCGTGCCGGGGGCGAGGCCAAGACCTTCTGGGACATATATGAATACCTGCCTCGGGAGACCCGGGGTTATGTGCCGGCATTCATCGGGGCTACCTACGCATTTGCTTACCACCGACAACACGGCATAGAGCCGATACCCTCGGAGCTTCCCGTATCGCGCGATACGGTTCATGTAAACAGGCTGTTGCACCTCGAACAGGTCTCTTCGACGCTCGGGATGAATTTGGAGACCCTCCGGACTCTCAATCCGCAGTATAAACTCGATATCGTGCCGGCGGTCGAGAACAAAGTATACCATCTTACACTTCCGCAATACGAGATAGCGCGGTATATCGAACGTGAGCAGGATATCCATGATAAAGATTCCATCTATCTCGCCCAATTTATAACCGTAGATCCGGTAACCAATACTCCTCAGATTACCGTCACGGCCGCATCGACCGAGTACCGCATCAAAAGCGGGGATACCCTCGGGGCCATCGCCCGTAAATACGGCGTGACGGTGAACCAGCTGATAAAGTGGAACAACATAACGAACCCGAACAAGCTCAGGATCGGCCAGCGGATCGAGATCCGCAAATAGCGGCTTCGATCCATAACCGGAAAATATGCAGCACGATCCCACAGATACCATTGCGGCCGTAGCCACGGGCAGCGGCGGGGCCATCTCCCTGGTAAGGCTCAGCGGAGCCCGTGCCCTGGAAATTTGCGGGAGTATCTTCGTGGCCGTTTCGGGAAAACCCCTGACGGACGCCGAAGGCTACACCCTCCATTACGGCAAAGTGGTGGACGGTGACCGGTTCATAGACGAGGCGGTCGTGTCCGTTTACCGCGCCCCGCGTTCCTATACGGGCGAGGATATGGCGGAAATCTCCTGCCACGGGTCGCCTTATATCCGGCAAAAGATACTGTCGCTTCTCAGCGGAGCGGGTGCCCGCCCGGCCGCACCCGGGGAATTTACCATGAGGGCCTACATGGCCGGGAAGCTCGACCTATCGCAGGCCGAGGCGGTCGCC
>JAJBVJ010000179.1 GCA_020859875.1 Rikenellaceae bacterium | reverse complement strand
CCCGGGGCGCCGGGCCCCGAACAGCCCCGGGCCGCCGCCCGATTCGATCGTGCGGCGGATCGCGGTTATGATCCCGGGCAGGCGGTCGGTACCGATATGGGGGTGGGCGTCCGAGAGAATTTCGGGCGATGCCCCGTGGTGGACGAGTAACTGAAGGATTTTGTTGTAATCCCCGCGCTTTTTGGAGCGGGTATATAGTTTTCCGTCCGAGAATGTTCCCGCACCGCCCTCCCCGAAGGCGTAATTCGAGTCGGGGTCGAGGCCGAGGTTCCGGTTTATGGAAGCTATATCTTTTTTACGTTCGGCTATGGGTTTGCCCCGCTCGAGGATTATCGGCCGGATTCCCCGCTCGATGAGTCTCAGTGCGGCGAACAATCCCGCCGGCCCGGCTCCGGCGATAACCGCCTCGGGGCGGCCGCCGACATCGCCGTACTCGAAATGTACCGGCTCGGCGGGGGCCTCCCCGTCGACAAACAGCTCTACGGTAAGGTTGACCTTAACGGCTCCCCGCCGGGCATCGACCGATTGCCTCACCACCCGGGCCAGTGCGATATTGTGCTGGCTTATATTTGCCGCCTTTGCGGCGGCGGCCGCATATTTTTCCGGCTCGCAGGCTTCATCGGGAGGAAGGGTTATTTGAACTTTAAGGGGCATGGTCGCGTAGTTTACGTCAAGGAGGCAAAAATAGGCTCTTTTGGGGAAAATTAACCGGATTTATTTAAATTTGTATATTAGAGCCGTATGAAGAAGGTCGTCATCATCCCCACTTACAACGAGAGCGAGAATATCGTGCCCATGATCGAAAAGGTTTTTTCGCTCGAGGGCGCATTCGACCTGCTGGTTATCGATGACGGTTCGCCCGACGGCACGGCAGCATTGGTGAGGGGAAGGCAGGGGGATTTCCCCGGACGGCTCCACCTGATCGAACGCAGCGGCAAGCTGGGTCTCGGCACGGCCTACCTCTCCGGTTTCCGGTGGGCCTTGGATAACGGCTACGATTATATTTTCGAAATGGACTGCGATTTTTCGCACAACCCGGATGACCTTTTGCGCCTCGGCCGGGAAGCGGAGGCCGGAGTGGATATGGCGATAGGGTCGCGGTACGTCTGCGGGGTGAACGTTATCAACTGGCCCATGGGGCGCCTGCTGATGTCATACTTCGCCTCGGTCTATATCCGCACGGTTACGGGCATGCCCGTGAGGGATGCCACGGCGGGGTTTGTCTGCTACTCCCGCAAAGTCCTGGAGGCCATAGACCTCGATGCCGTGAAAATGAAGGGGTACGGATTCCAGGTGGAGATGAAATACACCGCCTGGAAGCTCGGGTTTAAGTTGAAAGAGATCTCGATAATTTTCACCGAAAGGGTGCGCGGCTCGTCGAAGATGAGCAGCAGCATTTTCGGCGAGGCCTTTTGGGGAGTTATGGGCCTGCGCCTTCGCAAAATAGGGCCGCGGGGCGGCCGGCAAATCCCGATAGAGCCGAAATGAAACTAACGATAATCGAGAACGGGACCGTAATTAACGAGGGAGAATCGTTCCGGGGCTATGTGGCATACTCGGGCGATACGATCACCGCTGTCGGCCGTGGGGAATACCGTCGGGGCGGAGAAATGGCCGAACCGGCCGTGCGTATCGACGCCTCGGGGATGCTGGTCACACCCGGCGTTATCGACGACCAGGTACATTTCCGCGAACCGGGTTTTACCGATTCGGGCGAAATAGATCCTCACGGGGCGGCGGCCGCCGCGGGCGGGGTCACCTCCTACATGGAGATGCCCAATACCAGGCCGCCCACCGTATCACAAGGGGAGTGGGAATGGAAAATGGAGCGGGCCGGGGAGGTCTCGGCAGTCAATTACTCCTTCTATTTCGGGGCGGACAACACGAATATAGCCGCTATACGCAGGCTCGATCCCAGGCATGTTTGCGGGGTGAAGGTGTTTATGGGCTCCTCGACCGGGAATATGCTGGTGGACGACCGGCGTGCGCTTTCGGCCATTTTCGCCGAGAGCCCCGTGTTGGTGGCCACCCACTGCGAATACGAACCGATCATAAGGGAGAAAGCGCAAAATTTCCGCGAAAAATACAAAGAGGATATATTACCGTGGATGCACCCGCTTATCCGCTCGGCAGAGGCGTGCTACCGCTCCAGTGCCGCGGCCGTGGAACTGGCCGACCGTTACGGCACCGACCTGCATGTGCTGCATCTGAGCACAGCCCGCGAGCTCTCTCTCTTCGATTCGAAACCGCTCTCCGGGAAAAAGATAACGTCCGAAGTCTGCGCCCACCATCTCTGGTTCGCCGACGAGGATTATGAAACAAAGGGCAACCTTATAAAGTGGAATCCCGCCGTTAAGACCGCCGCCGACCGGCAGGGATTGAGGGAAGGTTTGCTCTCGGGCAAACTCGATATAGTCGCAACCGACCACGCCCCGCACAGGGCGGATGAAAAGGCCTTGCCCTACTGGCAGTGCCCCTCGGGAGCACCGCTCGTCCAGCACTCGCTCCAGATAATGCTGGAGCTGGCCGCTCAGGGGGTACTTACCCGTGAAACGGTCGTCGGGAAGATGTGCCACGCCCCGGCCGAACGTTTCCGGGTAAAGGGGCGCGGATACTTGCGGGAAGGCTACAAGGCCGATATTGCTATCGTCGAACCCGGTACGCGGTATGAAGTGACCCGGGATAACATATTATACAAATGCGGCTGGTCTCCCCTCGAGGGAACCCTGTTTTCCCACCGGATAGTGCGCACGGTGGTTAACGGCCGCACGGTATGGGACGGGGAAAATATCGTGGGTCGCTCTGCCCGGGCTCTTACTTTCGACCGCTGACCACAGCCCGTTGCACGCCGACCCGACCTTTGCCATGAGGTACGGAATTTACGCATTTCTCTTGGGTTTTTGCGGCCGTCGGATTGAGCGCATTTTATATACGGGTGCCCACTTCCGGGAGTTCGCCTTATATACGGTTGCACTTCCGAGAGTTCGCCGGAAAAGTGTTTTGCCACAAGGCCCGGAGGTGTTACCTTTGCGAATTATTAATCGACTTACCGAAAATATGGCCGACGGTTTACTATACAAGCTGCGGAGCGGAAAGCCTCCCAAATTCCTCTATTTCCTCTCATCTTATGCACGGGAACTGGTGCCGAATGCATATTACCGCTCCCGCCTCAAAAGAGCCCTTGCCAAAGTAGAGGGCCATCCGCAGAAGGAATACATACTCGAAAGGGTGAATTACTATAACAAACTCAGCCGCGTAACGCCCCTGCCCGAAGGAGGCTATACCGAGCGGTACCAGAGCTATTTTATCCATCTGGGCGCCATCAAGGATTACCGCATATCCTTCTACCACAAAGTTTACTATTTCGATTTCATGCAGTATGCCCGGTGGTTCGACCCGAACTTCCGCTGGGGCTATGCCGCGGGGGACATTTACTTCACCCCTGAAATCCCCTCGATCGTCAAGAGCCGGCTCCTTGCCCGGGACAACGAGAATTCGGTAGTAATGAAGCTGGGGAAACTGAGGCATTTTATCTATGTCAAAGACCCCGTCCCTTTCGAAAAGAAGAAAAATATGGCCATATTCCGGGGTAAGATCCGCCTGAGCCGCGACAGGAGAAGGTTCATGGAGATGTTCTTCGGCCACCCCATGTTCGACTGCGGGCTGGTGGGGTACGACGATCCGCCCCAATGGATAACCCCTAAGAAGACAATACGCGAACACCTCGACTACAAGTTCATCATGACCCTCGAAGGCAACGACGTAGCATCTAACCTCAAATGGGTGATGTCTTCCAACTCGATAGCGGTCATGCCGCGCCCCACATGCGAAACATGGTTCATGGAGGGAAAACTCATCCCCGACCACCACTATATCGAAGTAAAATCCGATTTTTCCGACCTCGAAGAGAAACTTAAATATTACATCGATCATCCCGACCAGGCACAGCGTATCATCGATAATGCCCACGCTTATGTCGACCAGTTCCGCAACAAAAAAAGGGAGAACCTTATCTCCCTGCTGGTACTGAATAAATATTTCGAGATGACGGGCCAGAAGCCACAGGAAGCGATTTAGCGCTGATTTCAAAAAAAACACTTATATTTGCAACGAAACATTTGCGGACATGGCGTAATTGGTAGCCGCGCCAGACTTAGGATCTGGTGTCTAACGACGTGGGGGTTCGAGTCCCTTTGTCCGCACCGAATGCCTCTTTTCTCTTGGAGGCATTTTTTTTATGCAGAGTAACCGAGGTTCGCAAGGCCGATTGTGTGCGGACAAAGGGACTAAAGTCCCCGCTAACGTACAACCCCCTAAATCCCCCTTTCGAGGGGGACTTTTTAAAATGACATAATTCAGATGCACAAAATGCCTCCCTTCTTTTGGAGGCATTTTTGTGGAGAGTGGCCGAGGTGTTCGCATGGCCGATTGTGTGCGGACAAAGGGACTAAAGTCCCCGCTAACGTACAACCCCCTAAATCCCCCTTTCGAGGGGGACTTTTTAAAATGACATAATTCAGATGCACAAAATGCCTCCCTTCTCTTGGAGGCATTTTTGTGGAGAGAGGCCGAGGGTCGCAAGGCCGATTGTGTGCGGACAAAGGGACTGAAGTCCCCGCTAACGTACAACCCCGGGGTGGGCGACACATTTTTCAGCGAAGACGGGGCTCGAAAGTTTTTAGGGCCGTGGAAGTTAAAATGTTGCGGGAATGTATTATCTTTGTCCCCTCGATCCGAGAAGATTAAATCATAAACATATACAGAATGAATATTGTAAGGGAAAACCGCCAGGGGGGAACCGCCGAGATCAGGGTGACGGTCGGTACGGGCGATTACGGCGATGCGGTCGAAAAGACGCTCCGGGAATATAAAAGAAAGGCCAATATTCCGGGTTTCCGTCCGGGCATGGTACCCATGGGTATTATAAATAAGATGTACCGTAAAGGAGTTGTGGCCGAAGAGGCATACAAATCGGCTTCGAAGGGTGCATTCGATTATATCGAGGCGGAGAAGATCGAATACGTCGGCGATGTGCTTCCCTCGGAATCGCAGCAGGAACTCGATTTCGAAAACAGCTCCGACCATGAGTTTATTTTCGAGATCGGCCTGGCTCCACAGGTCGATATAGACCTGTCCCAGAAAGATAAAGTCACCAAATACCTTATCACGGTCGACGATAAAATGCGGGAAGGCTACCGCTCAAATTTCCTCCGACGTTTCGGGAAATTGGTCGATATGGAGGAGGTCGCCAGCGACGAAGCCCTCGAAGTTACCCTCAATAACGGGCAGATCGATATAGCGGACGCATACCTCGGACTGATCTCGATGGAAGAAGAAGAGCGCAAGCCGTTCATAGGCAAGAAAAAGGGCGACACGATGAAAGTCGATATCAACGACCTTTACAAATCGCCGGCACAGAGGGCCTCTATCCTCCATGTGAAAGAGGAGGAGCTCGAAGGGATAGAACCGATTTTCGACCTTACAATAACCCGTATCCGAAAGTTCGCCGAACCGGAACTGAACGAGGAGTTCTTTAAGGAGGCATTTCCGGGCGGTGAGGTTACGGATAAAAAGGGTTTCGACGCTTATATAGACGGCAAGATTTCTGAAGACCTGGGGCGCGAAAGCGATTACATAGTAAACTTCGAAGTCCGTCGACTCCTTATGGACAAAGCCGCGCTCGATATGCCCGAGGCATTCCTGAAAAGGTGGCTCTATGTGATTAACGAAGGCAAGTTCCCGATGGAACAGATCGAAGCGGATTTTCCTTCCTTCCTTGATATGATGCGCTGGAACCTGATCCAGAAGTATTTTGCCGAGAAATTCGACATCAAACTCTCCGAGGAAGAAGCCCTCGAGGAGGCGAAAACGATGGCCCGCCTTCAGTTCGCCCAGTACGGCATGGCCGACGTAGCGGACGATATGCTGACTAATTACGCCCATCAGATACTTTCCAGCAAGGACGAAGCCAGGAAAGTACAGGAGCGCCTCTTCGAGAAAAAGATAATCGAAGCGGTACTTCCACAGCTCAAGGTAACCGAGAAAAAGGTAACTGCGGAGCAGTTCAACAAACAGGCCGAGGAAATAGTCAAGCAATAAAAAAGCGCTTGCTATCCAAATAAAAGCCGCCGGAAAATTCGGGCGGCTTTTTATATTTGCTTCCTTTTCACTATTTTTCGCCCATGAAGAAATTAACCGCATCCACCCTGGTGCTCTTTACTTTATTCATCGTAAAGGCTCAAAAGGTAATAGACCTCTGGCCCGAAGGCGCACCCGGCCAGAACGGTCTAACGGAGATCGCCCTTTCGGACGGTACGTTTTGTTGGGTGACCGATCCGAAGCTCGAATTCTTCCTTCCGGAGCCGTCGCTTGCCGACGGCCGGGCCGTGGTGATCTGTCCCGGAGGGAGCTATATGGGCCTTGCCATGAACCATGAAGGACGGGATGTAGCCCGATGGCTGGCTGAAAGGGGTATTGCGGGAATAGTACTGAAATACAGGATGCCGGGCGGGAAGGGCGATATACCCCTGTCGGATGTCGGTAAAGCCATACGCACCGTCCGTGAGAATGCATCCGCCTGGAATATAGATCAATCCAGGGTGGGCGTTATGGGATTCTCTGCCGGCGGCCATCTCGCCTCTATGGCCATCACAGAACTCCATGGTTCGGAGGGCAGGCCCGATTTCGGGATCCTGGTATATCCGGTTATATCCATGAAGGACGAATTGACCCATTTCGAATCGAGAAAGAACCTCACCGGAGCGGATTCATACCGGGATGATCTATCCCGGTTCAGCAGCGAGACCAGGGTAACGGCATCGGCGCCTCCCGTACTGATATTTTACAGCGCGGATGACGACATCGTGGATGTTCGCAACGGCACGGCCTTTTTCGATGCGTGTATAGCCGCCGGTGTCCCGGCCGAGATGCATGTCTATCCCACCGGGGGCCACGGCTGGGGCTGGTCGGAGGAGTTCCGCTGGGGCAGTGAAATGAAATCGGTCGTCGGGCGGTGGCTTTACGAAAGATAAGTAACATATAAAACGTAAGGCCCGCGAAAACGCGGGCCTTCGTTCAATCCCCGGCTGCGGTACTACAACCCAAACTTAATATGCGTGACGCAACCGGGGTACGGCTATCCTGTTCGCCTCCAGGAGCAGCCGCAATATTTCGCACGGTGTGAAAATAAGCCGCGCGATGATAAAGTATCCTCTTCCGGGTATTAATTACAGATCGGGTTATCGTTGAAGGCAGGCAAATATAAACGATAAATTCCAACGACACCCCGAGGTTTCGTTGTTTTTATCCATATACTATGCAATATGTAAAAATTACAGCAGTCCTTTCCCGTTTTGGGAGACACGACAACATTCCCGGCTGCAGGTTCTCTCGAATATGGCCCCATCCAGCGAGTACCGCCCGGCGCCGGAAAAGATCAAGGAAAGGTAAACGCCCATAAGCAGCAGCGGGAGCTGGGAAGATTGGGAGGAAAAGCCGTCGGGGGAGGACAAAAATGCCGCGACGAACATTCCCAGTGAAACGGCAAGGGCCGCCGGACGGGTAAGAAGGCCCAGAATTACAAACACCGAACCCACGGTCTCCGTGAGAAGAATAAGGATAAACGACAGGGTGCTTCCCAGGCCGATCGGGTCGGGGAAAGAGTGGCTCAGGGCATTATAATTCTCTATTTTCTGGATCCCGTGGGGAAGCAGGATACCCCCTGCAAACAGTCTCAGTATCAAAAGTCCCGCGCTCTTTCCCCGGGAAGCGAACAATGCGCATAAAAATCCTCTCATAACCTCCATTTTAATAACGCCCGTAATCTCAAAAACCATGCTTGATGCCGTGGCGGGCCAATTTTATATCCGTTTTGTTGGATTAATGGATAAATTATTAACTTTACACCATCGAGCGGGTTTTACCGCGTGCCGGGCAGGTTTCAATATCGATATTACAATCCGTTACGCGCGCCCAAACCGCCGATTCAGGGAGGAATTACCCCGGTTCTCCCGCCCTTTTCGATTGTTTAACCCCGCAATTCGAAGGTAAGGAATATTATTGACCGAACCTATATATTAAATCTAATATAAATATGAAAATCAGGTTATTAACTTTTATCGCAGGATTACTCCTACTCTCCGGAACCGTAGCGGCACAGGAAGTGGGGATCAAAACCAACCTGCTTTACGGCGCCACTACCACGCCGAACCTGGGACTGGAGGTTAAACTCGGCACTAAAACTACCCTGGATCTTGTCGGAACCTACAATCCCTTTACTTTCAACCACAACATTAAGGTCAAGAACTGGACGGTCCAGCCCGAAGTCAGGCTCTGGACATGCGAAGCTTTCAACCGCGGTTTCTGGGGATTCCATGCCGTTGGCGGGGGGTTCAATGTGGGTAACCTCAACCTTCCGCTGGGAGTCTTTCCCGAGCTGGACGACCACCGTTTCGAAGGCTATATGGTCGGCGCCGGTGTCAGCTACGGATGGCAGTGGTACCTCGGGCCTCACTGGAACCTCGAAGCCACTTTCGGATTCGGGTACCTCTACCTGAATTACGACAAGTACGAGTGTGCCAAATGCGGCGAAAAACTGGGCCACGACAAAAAGCACTACTTCGGCCCGACCCGTATCGGACTCTCCTTCGTTTACCTGTTCGGTTCTAAAAAATAAATACGGCTTATACCATGAAAAAAATATATATAACCTTACTGGGACTGCTTACATGGGGTGCCGTAGCGGCACAACCGTTCAAAGGTGACGTTACGATCATCTGTAACGCCGTGGAAGAACGCGGCGAAGTACTCTATCTCGACCTCGACATACACGTAAACCGCCTGGCGATGAACAAATGCCAGAGCTGGACGATAATACCCGAACTTGCGGCGACACCGCAGGACGTGAAAATGTTTCCCGCCGTTTTGATCAACGGCAACAACAAAAGGCAGATATACGAGCGGAAACGGAAATACAACAGCCTTCTGTGGCAATCCCGAATCCCGTATCAGCTGGTAAATGTAAAGAAAGAAACCGACACCGTCCTGCGCTACGTGATGGAGGTGCCGTATGAATACTGGATGGACGATGCCTCGCTCATCGTGCGCCAGATACTAACATCCTGTGCCGAGGGTCAACAGCTGTTCACCGTGAACGTGGCAAAGCAGGTTACCCTCGAACCCAGGATACCTTATGCGGTAAATCCGCAGGTAGCCCTTATCGAACCCGAGAGGGAGCTGGTAAAGAACCGCAATATCCAGGCTCAGGCATACCTCGACTTCCCGGTGGGACGGTCGATAATCGTTCCCGATTTCCGCCGCAACCCCGAGGAACTGGGAAAGATACGTGAAACGCTGGACGGGGTACGAAACGACCCCGACGTCCGGATCACCGGAATGTTCATCGAGGGCTACGCCTCACCGGAAGGAAGTTACGCCCTCAATACGCGGCTTTCGACCGAACGGGCCCAGGCGCTGCTCAATTATGTGGGTGACAACTTCGGCATAGATAAGAACATCATCCGCGCGGCGGCAACCCCCGAAGACTGGGACGGCCTGCGTATCCTGGTCGAAGACAGCAATATAGCCAACAGGGAGGAGATACTGGCGATCATCGATAGCGATCTCGACCCGGATGTAAAGGAAGCTCGCATCAAACGGTTCCCCTCTTACCGAACCATGCTCAACGAGATGTTCCCGCAGCTGCGCCGCTCCGATTACAGGGTGGATTTCACGGTCAAGGACTATACTGTTGCCGAAGCCGCGATCGTCCTGGACAGGGATCCCTCGCTGCTGAGCCACTACGAGCTCTTCGCCCTTGCCAATACCTATGAAATGGGAAGTCCCGAATTCGACCGTGTTTACGACGTTATTTTCCGCCAATATCCCGACGACGAGATATCGAACATAAACATGGCCACCGTCATGTATATGCGGGGCGAATACACGGGTGCCAAACGCCGCCTGGAGGGTATCACCGGTAACGCCGAGGCGCTAAATACGATGGGCGCCATCCTGCTGATCGAGGGCGATACCGAAGGGGCGCAATCCTACTTCGAGCGTGCCCGCTCGCTCGGCAGCCCCAATGCAGAACACAACCTGGGCGAGGTGCAGCTCAAACGCGCCGACGATGAGAAAATGGAGCGGTACCGCAACAGATAGACAGCATTCTCTGCAAATATAACTTGTATGAAAGGGCGGAAATTTCCGCCCTTTCTGTTGGGACGGGGTCGATACCGACCTCGAACTAACCTTGAAGGCCCTCGGGCGGGCGACGCGGTTCCCGGCGGGGAAATTTTATCGACAGGCTTCAGAACCATTTACCGCGCTTAACAAACAGACGCCCCGAGAGATCACCCCTGGTGGCAAAACCTTGCGGCGAGACACCTCCCGGGAAAAAGAACCCCTCTTTTACGACGGCCCGATGGACAACCGGCCCGCCGGGGAAACCACGCCGTAAGGATCTGCAATCCGCTTATCGGCGCCGCAAATTCATAACTCGGCCGGGAATATCCCGTAGCCGTACCGCCAAAAACCTTCTTTACTATTTCCCGAACCGTTACCGTTGGCCTGAAAGTTGAATCTGAATACTCTACAATAAGATATTCACAATTTAATTTCAGGTATTATGTTCTACCATGTAAAAGATTTACAGTTCAACGCGCGCGTTTCGAAGCCCGACCCGCGGTTCGCCCGGCTCCTTCTCGAACAATTCGGGGGCGGCAACGGCGAATTGAAAGCCGCCATGCAGTACTTCGTGCAGGCATTCACCTGCCGATTCCCCTATCCCGACAAATACGATATGCTCATGGACATCGCCACCGAGGAGTTCAGCCACCTCGAAATAGTAGGCGCCACCATTACCATGCTCCTCTCCGGGGTGAACGGAGAGATGAAGGACGCGGTCGAATCTTCCGGCCTTTCGGCCTTGATGGAGGGTAAAGCGGCCAAAGAGGATTTGATCCACCAGGCACTGTTCAATCCGCAGTTCTGCGTCCTCTCCGGCGGCGGCCCGACCGTGACCGACAGCAACGGGGTGCCCTGGACGGGAGCCTATGTAAATGCCAACAGCGACCCCACGGTCGACCTCCGCTCGAACATAGCCGCCGAATCCCGCGCCAAGATCGTTTACGAATACCTTATGAAATTCACCGACGACCCGTGCGTTAAGGAGACCCTCGGATTCCTTATGACCCGGGAAATAACCCACTTCCAGCAGTTCGAGGCGGCCCTGGAAACCATCGATCCCAATTTCCCGCCGGGAGTACTGCAGGAAGATTCGCGCTACGGCGACAAATATTTCAATATGTCTGCCGACGAAGGTATTACCGGCCCGTGGAACGAAGGGGAATCGACCCGCACTTTCGAGGCGTGGCAAAAGATAGACGACCCCATCCGCTTTGTGGAAGAGACCGAGGGGCTGGTCGACGTCGATCCCAACAACCAGCAGCAGATGGACGAAATGTCGGCCAAGCTGAGCAAGATGCGCAGCCAGGAGGTTAATTCCGCCACCAAAACGAGCAATATTCAGTGGAGCACCTACGGCGCCAAAGCCAAAAGGAAAAAAGAGAAAGTAAGGCAATAACGGCCAAAAAAGGGGCGGATTTCTAAGAGTGGTCGGAAGATTAATCTTCCGACCCCTTTTTGTTTTAGGGATTACTT
>JAJBVJ010000213.1 GCA_020859875.1 Rikenellaceae bacterium | reverse complement strand
GAAAATTCCTCTGCGGTCTCGATTCCGCCGGTCTCACAAATTATCCTGCATTTCCCGCCGCCGTAATTAAACGCTTTCTCGACGGAATCCCCCAGCCTGCCTCTAAGTTCCTCGCCGGCGGTACTGTCAACGCGCGTACGGTCAATAACTACCTCTATGGACTCGGAGGCCGTTTTATTATCGAGTGTTGGTATGGCCTCCTCTATAAGTGTGGTTTTGCCCCGGAGCCTTATCCTCTGCAGGCCTTCCCTGGCCAAGAGTGTCAATTTTTCGATGATCCCCTGCCCTTCCCTGAGGCGGACAGGCGCTGTTATAATCAGACGGCTGCCGTCGGGACGGGACATTATATAATCGACCACGTCCACTACGTGGTATACCTTCACTTCCTTTCCCGTGACCGGAGAGTAGGTCTTTCCGATCCTTGCGAAAAGTAATTTGAGGTAATCGTATATTTCGGTTGTGGTTCCGACCGTAGACCTGGGATTTCGGGTATTTACCTTCTGTTCGATGGCTATGGCCGGAGCGATGCCTTCGATACTGTCTACGTCGGGTTTGTCGATACGCCCCAGAAACTGGCGCGCGTAGGCCGAAAGACTCTCCACATATCTTCTCTGTCCTTCGGCAAAGATGGTATCGAAAGCCAGGGTAGATTTGCCCGATCCCGAAAGACCGGTTATCACCACGAGATTTTCGTGGGGTATATCTGCATCTATATTTTTTAGGTTGTGGACTCTGGCCCCTTTTATCCGGATCGAATCCTCTATCTTACTGCACATATCTCTTTCAACCGGCCGATTTACGCTGGTATAACTCTGCCGGCGGCTATTTTATTATTTCGAGCTGGCTTTGGAAGGTAATTTTTTCACAGTAACGGCATTTCAGCGAAATATCCCCACCTTTGAGAACGGTAAATGCGGTCGCTACCGGCTCGTTGTTGGTAATACATTGGGGATTGACGCATTTCACGAAGCCCTCCACCGTATCGGGAACCTCTACCCTGAGTTTTTCGGTGACCTCGAAGTCCTCGATAATATTCACCCGGGCCATCGGGGCTACCAATGCAATGCGGTTTATCTCGTCGGGACGACAGTACCGGTCATTGATCTTGATTATAGCTTTGCTCCCCATTCTTTTACTTTCGAGATTGTTTCCGATGGTAATGCGGTTTTTCTCCCTGTCGAGCCCCAGTATGTTGATTATCTTGGAAAGGCTCTCCGACGGTATATGGTCTATAACCGTGCCGTTCTCGATTGCCCTGACTTCCATTATTTTATCGTGTGCCATCTGCCAAATCTATTTATTTTTAACAGTTACTTTACTCCGAAAAGGTGGCTTATGATCGCCATGCGGACATAAACCCCGTTTTCGGTCTGCGGGAAATAATATGCCTTAGGGCTGGCGTCCACCCCGTAATCGATCTCGTTGACCCGCGGAAGCGGATGAAGAATACGCAGACTGTCTTTGGTGCCCTCCAGCATCTCCTTTTTAAGTACATATATATTTTTAACCCTCTCGTATTCGATAGGATCGTTAAACCTTTCCCTTTGAACCCGGGTCATATATATAATGTCGGATTCCGATATGGAACCTTCGATCGTGGTTTTCTCCTCAAAAGGCAAGCCCTTTTCCTTCAGGAAAATGCGGTATTCTTCCGGAAGAGCCAGCTCGGGGGGTGCGACGAAGGTGAACCGCGTTTCGAATTGAGAGAGGGCTTGAAGCAGGGAGTGTACGGTCCGCCCATATTTCATATCGCCCACCATGGTAATATTCAGGCCGTCCAACGTACCTTGGGTCTTCTGTATCGAGTAGAGGTCGAGCAGGGTCTGGGAAGGGTGTTGGTTCGCCCCGTCCCCCGCATTGACAACCGGAACTTTGGAAATCTCGCCTGCATACCTCGGAGCTCCTTCGAGACTGTGACGCATGACTATCATATCGCAGTAGTTCGATATTGTCATTATCGTGTCGTGGAAGGTCTCGCCTTTGGTAACGCTTGTATTCGATGTATCTGAAAATCCTATTACTCTCGCACCGAGGCGGTTGATTGCACTCTCGAAACTGAGCCTGGTTCGGGTGGAGGGCTCGAAAAAGAGGGAGGCGATGACTCTCCCCTCCAATAGCGGCTGATGGGGATGCCGTTCGAATTCCCTTGCAAGTTCCATTATGCGCAGAATTTCATCCTTGCTGAAATCGGTAATAGATATCAGGTTTTTCATTCCGGTCTTTATTTTACTCTTTCAGGGAAACCCCTTCTATTTTCGATAACTTGGATCTCAATGTTTCTCCCAAACTTTGTCGTATTCTCAGGGTGATCCTGCACAGATTATCGAAATCCTGAGAGACTACCACCGGGTTCATCTCCTTAACCACACGCATCACTTCATTCATTCCCAGGTATGAAAACTCGGCCGTAACCACACTGTCTACCGTTCTTTCTACGACCGTACATTTGTCCAAAACCTCCGCCGCAGAGACCCTGTAGGCATTTATCAGCCCGGGAACCCCCAGTTTGGTGCCTCCGAAATAGCGCACAACGGCTACCAATACATTAGTGATATTCCGTGAAAGCATTTGTCCCAGGATGGGCTTGCCGGCCGTTCCGGACGGCTCTCCATCGTCGTTCGCCCTGTATTTTTCACCCTCGGCACCGAGTCTCCACGCGTAACATATGTGTGTTGCGTCGTAATATTTTTTTCGCAGAAAATCGACTATCTCCCGAATTTCATCTTCGCTGCAAACCGGATATGCCCAGGCCATAAACCGGCTTCCCTTGTCGCGGAATCCCGCTTCCGCGGGGCCTTCAATAGTCAGGTACCTGTCTTTCTCGGCTATATTCTCCGGGCAGGCCATTGTCTGTTTATCTCACTTTCCGGAATATCCGGCTCCAGCGGATATTCCCCGGGAACTTTTTGTCTTCGTCCATCGATAGCCAAATGATGGATGCCTTACCGACGATGTGGTCTTCAGGAACGAATCCCCAGTAACGAGAGTCGGCCGAATTGTGGCGGTTGTCTCCCATCATGAAGAAGTAGTCCATCTTGAAAGTATAAGACTCTGTTTCGATGCCGTTTATGAAGAAACGCCCGTCCCTGGTTTCCAGTTCATTATCCTCATACAGGTCTATAATCCGCTCGTAAAGCGCTATGTTTTCCGGTGTCAGCCTTACCGTCGCCCCTTTTTTAGGAATCCATATTGGCCCGTAATTATCCCTGTTCCATGCAAAATGGGCCGGGTCGTGCGGAAAAACCGAGCCGTGCGGCACCGTCTCGACAAGGGGACGAATATCGGTCACATTCCGTAATGACTTGACCTCGTCCAGATTGGATTCCGTAAGAGGCAGTAAATAAGCCCCCGACTCGCTGTCGTAATGCCGGTCGCGCACTGAGACTTCCAGCTTATCGAGCACCGCTGCATTAAGCGGACTATCGGTTCTAACGAGGTAATCCTGCTGCTGTCCGGCAATTTGCGGAAATTTCATCCCGTTGACAAGCAGTTCCGTATCGACCATATGGAGGGTGTCGCCGGGTATGCCGACACACCGCTTCACATAGTTTTCCCTTTTATCCACGGGGTGCGTGACAATGGTATAATCGCTGAAAAGTTTTTCCCGGCCGGCAGTTTGACCGTACCGTGCCTGATAACCTCTGAGAATATCGTAATAGGTCTCGTTCATCCTTTCCAGGGCGACCGTATCGCCGGCCGGAAAGTTGAACACGACTACGTCTCCCCTCTCGACATTTCCGAAACCCCTCAGCCGGTGATATTTCCATTTGATCCATTCCTTATAGGATTTTTTGGTCGAAGAGAATGGCATTGTATTGTGCACCATAGGGAAGGAAACGGGGGTATTTGGTACCGACGGGCCATAGGTGACCTTACTGACCCACAGGTAGTCTCCGACCAGAAGGGTCTTTTCCATCGACGGGGTCGGAATCACATAGAGTGCAAAAAGGAAATAGCGGATGAAGGTGGTAACCACCACGGCGAAAACGATGGCTTCGACCCACTCCATTGTTTTCCTGTACCGGCGGCTTCGCTGCTTGACGGCCTTGTGTTTGGCCCAGAAGAAGCGGTACATATATTTCGAAATATATATGTCGTAGATCACCGCAAGCCCCAGAAGAAGCCAGGGGTTACCCGTCCAAACCACGAATAAGAGAATATATAATATCGAAACCAGTGCTAATTTAAACCACTTGTTCTTCCAGAATTTGACGTTCATCCTTTATTTTTTTTCTGTTCCGTTGTGTCGGGGCTAAAACCCGAGCAGGTCGTCCATGGTGTATATTCCCTGTTTGCCGCAAATAAATTCGGCGGCCATTACCGCCCCGGCTGCAAAACCGGTGCGGCCTTTGGCGGTGTGTTTTATCTCTATCGAATCTTCGGGCGAGTCGTAGGTTACCGTATGCGTTCCGGGAACCGTGCCACGCCTGACGGCCACCACTTCCAATTCCCGGGGATCGGTGGTAGTATTGCCTACCCAGATTCGCTTTCGGGAGAGATTGTCGAGGATGCCTTCCGCGAGTGTAATTGCCGTTCCGCTGGGAGCATCCTTTTTCATGGTATGATGTATCTCCTCCACCGTCACGTCATATTGGTCAAACCGTTCCATCATGCCGGCGAGTGCGCGGTTGACCCGGAAAAATATATTTACCCCTACGCTGTAATTCGACGCATAGAAGAAAGCACCGCCCTTTTCCCTGCACAGTTTTTCGACCTCGGGGAGCATTTCCAGCCATCCCGTGGTTCCGCTCACGACCCCTACCCCGGCTTCGAGGCAGGCAATAATGTTACCATAAGCGGTTTGGGGTGTGGTAAATTCGAGGGCTACTTCCGCACCGCACTCATGCAATTTGGAAGTATTGAGTTCGCCGGCATTATCCTCGTCTATTATGAGAACCACCCGGTGGCCTTTAGCGGCAAGGATGGCTTCGATCTCCCTGCCCATTTTCCCGTATCCTATTATAACTGTCCTCATTCTTTGAAAATTTCCGGTTTGCGGCGGAACTATTCATACAAAGATAGCGCTTTGCATCCAAATATTTATAAGCCTGCGAACAATTACCGGGCAAGGGTTGTTAAAATTATTTAATATTTTTGCATTTTAACCGCTGAACCGGATGAGGTATTTTCTCGAATTGTCATATAAAGGAACAGCCTACCACGGCTGGCAGAAGCAGGAGAATGCCGTTTCGGTGCAGGGAACGGTCGAAAATGCTCTTGCCAAAATTTTACGGGAGGAGATCGGGATCACCGGTGCGGGCAGAACCGATACGGGGGTTCACGCTTCCTATTACGTTGCTCATTTCGATGCTTCGAACTTCGACCCACGGGGGGCGGAAGAATACGGCACCTTTGTTTACCATTTGAATTCCGTATTACCCCCGGACATTGCAGCTCATTCCCTTACCCGGGTCAGCGACCAGGCCCATGCCCGGTTCGATGCCGTAATGAGAGAGTACCGCTACCGCATAATTTTCCACAAGGACATTTTCAGCAGGGATACCGCCTGGCTATTACGCGGCGGGCTCGATACCGAGGCCATGAATGCCGCCGCCGCAAAGGTGATGGAGTATGACGATTTCACCACATTTTGCAAACTCCATTCCGATAACAAAACGAACATTTGCCGGGTAGATCATGCCGTTTGGGAACAAAAAGATGAAGAATTGACTTTCACAATCCGTTCCGATCGCTTCCTTCGCAATATGGTGCGTTCGCTCACCGGAACCCTTGGCGATGTCGGAAGAGGAAAGATGTCCGTGGAAGGATTCGGTAATGCGTTGGCGGCCAAAGATCTTAGAATGGCGGGCAATACCGCTCCGGCGGCCGGATTGTTCCTCAGCGACATCCGTTATCCTGATTCGGTTTTTATCAGAAAATATAACTAACCTAATTACAACACGATGCAGCAAAAGATCACCGAATTATTTAAGGAAAAATTTTCCGGCACGCCGTCCGTATACTGCTCACCGGGAAGGGTCAATCTGATCGGCGATCATACCGACTACAATAACGGGTTCGTTCTGCCCGCGGCCATTGATAAAGCTATATATGTCGCCATCCGGCCCAACGGGACGCAAAAAATCGACCTCTATTCTGCCGATTACGGTAAATCCGTTTCCTTTACCCTCGACGATCCGAAACCCGAAGAGCTTTGGGCCTCTTTTGTTTACGGTATCTCAAAAGAGTTGATAAATATGGGAGTAAATGTCGGCGGATTCGATGCGGTTTTTGGTGGGGATGTGCCTCTTGGGGCGGGTCTTTCCTCATCCGCCGCACTGGAAAGTGCATTCGGGTACGCACTGAACCATCAGTTCGGGGGAAGCCTCGACCGCAGGCAGATCGCCCGGGCCGGACAGCTTACCGAACATAATTACATCGGCGTAATGTGCGGCATTATGGATCAGTTCGCTTCGCTGTTCGGGGAGAAAGATACACTGATAAAACTCGACTGCCGTTCCCTTGAATTCGAAGCGGTCCCGCTGCGTACGGATGGCTACCGGATATTGTTGGTGGACTCGATGGTAAAGCATTCGCTCGCCTCTTCCGAATATAACGTACGCCGCCGCCAATGCGAAGAGGGAGTGGCGGCTATTGCAAAACACGAACCGGGGGTGGAAACTCTCCGGGATGTTACCGGGACAATGCTCGAAAAATACGGGCACGAAATGGATCCGGTGTCCTTGAAGAGGTGCCGCTTCGTATTGGAAGAAAACCGGAGGGTGGAAGAAGGCTGCGAGGCTTTAAAAAGAGGGGATATGACTACCTTCGGCCGTAACATGAACGGATCGCATTTCGGCCTAAGCAGGCAATACGAAGTCAGTTGCCCGGAGCTCGATTTCATCGCCGATTTCGCCCAAAACTACGAAGGGGTACTGGGGGCCAGGATGATGGGCGGAGGTTTCGGAGGTTGCGTAATCCATCTTATAGAGGAGGGGGCGCACGATTCCTACCGGGATGCCGTTCAAAAAGCCTACAAAGAAAAGTATGCTGTGGAACCCCGCATAATTGATGTGATAATCGGCGAGGGATCACGCAGGTTGGTATAGCCTGAATAACGCGTATATAAAAACACACGGCCGGGATTCCCGGCCGTGTGTTTTATGGGGTGGAGCTTTGTTAAAGTTCCGTAACTTTCAACGTATCTCCGTGATCAGCCGCAACGGCCCGTTTCCATTTTTCACTGTAACCCGGTTGGTCGGGAGATGCGGGGATATTCTTTCCGTGACCGTTATCGATGAACCCGTCAGGGCCTTCCTTCTTAATATTCCCGTCTATATATTTAACCATCAGATATTTGTCGAGATCGACCCAGGTGTCGAACATTTCCTGGGCTTTATAAATGGAGTAGTCGGTGAGGTAATTTTTCATCTTTTCGGCACTGCGGTACCGAGTTGCAACCCGGTCTATCTTTTCTACTTCCTCGAGCGCTTCGTACTCCCAGCGGTCGACGGCTCTACGTACCTCCTTCCCCACATAATTATAACGAAGGTAGGCGAATTGTGCCACTCGGTTGTATATCCAGAAGGCAGCCGTCTCCGAATATTCCGTCATATGTCCGTTGCCTTCCCTGAAACATTCGGGTACATCGGTAATACTGCAATAAATAGGCGTGAGCGTGGATGTCGCCGCATCGTCCACTCCGAACCACAGTATGCCTCCCACCGGGTCGGGCAGCCAACTGCGGGACTGACTTACAAACCAGAACCCTGTCTGTTGTGTGGCTATCGCCCGCTCATTCACATATTCCACTCCGTCCACGGTGAACGACATTGGTCTCCATCGGTAGGGCGACCCCTCTCCACCGGCTCCTATATCCACGGTCATATCCATCGGGGTTCCTTCGTAGTGGTCGCGCATTGCGTCGAAGACCTCTTTGGGTGATATTTTCCGGGACGGCTTTACCCATAGGGGCATGGGGTTGTTTTTATTATGACCCATTGCGTAGTCGAGATATTGATCCATTCCGGGAACGAACATATTAAAGAAACTCCAAACGCGGGCTTCGCAGCCGCGCATCGCGCTGAAATCGAGCGGTGCATAGGCTCGGCAGAAACTGAATTCTTCATCCGGGCCGGAATAGTATCCTTTTTTGCGGGCAAAATCTATCACGTCACCGGAGTAGAGGCAGTTCTCCGGATCATTTAACGGAAAGGTGGAGATCCGCGCCTGGTTGGCATGTGCGCTGATATATCCGTCAGGGATGCGACGTGCCACCCATACGATACCTTTGAATACATTTCCTCCCTGGGTCGCCTCCTTATAGCCCTTACCGATGAGTTCCATTATCCATGCTTCGTTAGCATCGGCGATCGAGAAAGATTCGCCGCTCGAGGCATAGCCGTGTTCCTGGGCGACATCTGCAATAATAGAAATGGCTTCACGGGCTGTTTTAGCCCTTTGGAGGGTGATGTATATCAGGGAGCCGTAATCCATGATTCCGGTCGGGTCGACCAGTTCACGCCTTCCGCCGAATGTCGTCTCCCCTATTACCAATTGGTGCTCGTTCATGTTTCCCACCGTCGAGTAGGTGGTTTTTACCTGGGGTATCTGTCCCAGATGTCGCCCTGAGTCCCATTCATATATCTGTACCATATCCCCGAATCTATACTTCCCCGGGTTGTGCTTATAGAGAGCACCGTATAATTGGTGCGAATCGGCCGAATAGCTGACCATTACGGAACCGTCCGTGGATGCTCCTTTGGTAATAATAAAATTGGTACAGGCATTAGCCCCCACCACACCTGCCAGGCCCAGGATAAGGGTCGTTAAGATTTTCTTCATTCGGGTAAGAATAAATTTTCGATATGATGCCGCCCGGTTCACCGGGCGTTTATTAATATGACAGCAAATTTATAAAAAATATGACTATTTTTGGTTTTCGTTTCAATATGACAATAAAGGAAAATATCTTGCGGCTAAAGGCCGGGCTGCCCGAAGAGGTCGAACTCGTCGCCGTATCGAAGACCTGCTCTGCAGAGTCTATACTGCAGGCCTACCAGGCCGGCCAGCGGATTTTCGGCGAGAGCCGCCCGCAGGAGATGAGGGCTAAATACGGGGAGCTACCGAAGGATATCAGGTGGCATATGATTGGCCATCTACAAACCAATAAGGTAAAGTATATAGCCCCGTTCGTAAATCTAATCCACTCGGTGGACAGTGCAAAGCTGTTCGAAGCCATCGATATCCATGCCGTTAAGAACGCCCGGACTATCGATGTCCTCCTTGAGGTATGCATTGCAGAAGAAGAAACCAAGCACGGCTGGCAGGAAGACCACCTGATCGCATGGCTCGATACCGGGATTTACCGCGAAGCCACAGGCGTACGCATCCGCGGGCTTATGGGCATCGCTACAAATACCGATGACCGGGAAAAGACAAGGGAGGAATTCTCGGGTCTGGCCCGCCTGTATTTATGGCTGAAAGAGGAATATTTCGGCCCGGATTTCGATACGCTTTCGATGGGGATGACATCCGACTATAATATTGCCGTGGAATGCGGTGCCAATATGGTGCGTATAGGAAGCATGATTTTCGGGGAAAGAAATTATGGAAAGCAGTAATACAAAATCATTTAAACCGACTATATGAACCTGAATGTAAATTATATGGGATTGCAGCTCCGCAATCCCATAGTCATTGCAAGCTCCCCCTTTACGGCATCATTGGAACCCGTCAAAAAGGCGGAATCCGCCGGGGCCGGCGCCGTAGTCCTCAAATCCGTTTTCGAAGAGCAGATAAAGGGTGAAGCCGCTTTTCTGGATGTTTTTAACGACTATCCCGAAGCGGCCGACTACCTTAACAACTACATCGGCCAAGACTATCTGGACAAGCACCTGAAATTCATCTCGCAGTTGAAAAATGAGGTGGGCATTCCGGTAATAGCCAGCATAAACTGTTCTTCGGATGGCACCTGGGCAGATTATGCACGAAGTATGGAGGCTGCAGGGGCAGATGCACTCGAACTCAACATCTACCTTATGCCGACCGGGGCGGACATTACATCACAGCAAGTGGAGGAAGGATATTTGTCGGTACTTCGCAGCGTTGTCGAGAGAGTCTCGATTCCCGTTTCGGTAAAGTTGAATATGAGATTTACGAATATTTTGAATATATGCAGCCGGATCTATAACCGTGGCGGCCGCGCTGTGGTAATGTTCAACAGGATGTTCGAACCCGATTTCGACATCGATGAAATAAAACTTACCCACCCTTCCGGTGCCTTGAGCTCCCCTTCCGAACTGCGCAACTCTCTCCGCACGGTTGGACTGTGCGCTCCGCAGATCACGGAATTGGATATTTCGGTATCTACGGGTGTTTACACGGGAGAGGATGTGGTGAAATGTATTCTCGCAGGGGCAAAGAGCGTACAGCTTTGCAGCGCTATTTCAAAAAGCGGTTTCGGGATTATCGGCCGGATGACCGACTATCTCTCCTGCTGGATGGACAGGCACACCTTTTCCCAAGTAGAGGACTTCCGCGGTCTACTGAGCCGTAATAGGAGCTCGGACGAAGATTTATACCAGCGTGTTCAATATATGAGGTTTTTCCCTTCCAAATAGTTAAAGTAAAAAAATGAGCGGCATTGTTTGCCGCTCATTTTGCCTCTCTAACGGATCCTCAATTTCCTTCCCAGCTGCAGCACCGTCGTGCGCGATATGCCGTTTAGCCGGCATATCTGGTCGATGGAAACGCCGTAGCGGATCGCCAGCTTACCGAGCATATCCCCCGATTTTATAGTGTGGTAGACCGCTTCGCCGGTATCGGCCGCAGCCGTTTGGGCACGTGAAGATTTACCGGCGGCGCTTTCCGCATTGCTCTGAGCAATGTAATTTACTATGTCTTCCGATGTTATCTCCTCCCCGTCGGCATTGACCAAAGAGGCGTAATCGTCGAAATCGTGGTCTTCGAGCTGGTCGGACGCACGCGAATTAATATTGAAATAAGACCTCTCGAGGGCAAAGGTCTGGAACTTTATCTGACCGTTCTCGAAATCGAAAAGATGTTCCGGGTCGAAAGTTTGGTCGCAGTACCTCACTTCGAAATGAAGATGGGGCCCCGGCTGCGCCCCGTGTTGCCTCCGTACCCGATTATCTGTCCCGCCTTTACGAATTCGCCCGGCTCGACATTGGATTTGGAGAGATGTGCATACCATGTTTCGAGTCCGTTGTGGTGTCGGAGTATTATGAGGTTGCCGTAACCACCCGTATTGTATTTCGAATATCTCACCCTTCCGCTGAAGGTGGCATAGATCGGTTCGCCGATTTTAAGTGGAAGGTCGACCCCGTTGTGGTTGCGCCGTCCGCGCTTGCCGAACTTTGAAAATACTTTGGCCTTTATGGGATAGTGGAAGTCCTCGAGCGAAGAAATAAGATTAATGTCGATGGTCTGCGGCAGTTCGGAGAGTTGGATATGCCGGTAGGCAAATATTTGCTCGGTTTCCCAATTCTCGGTATATACGGGTAGGCTTAAAAGATCGTCGCCGAAACCGGGACGGAAGTAGCTCCATGTATTGTTGCTGTATATGATGATCTTCGTATCGGGATCCTGTGTCGGGAGTGTATCGATAGCTATTTTCGGGAGATTCTCGAGCGACGGGGCCGCCGGGATTTTTTGGGACGAGGCGGCGGTAGCCAACATCGACATCCCCGATAGCAAAATAGATTTAATAACTATAAGTTTCACGGTTAGATATATTTAATTAAATAGGTTCCAGACAAAATTACAAAGATTTTTATAAAATTCCATTTTGGGTTTTCTCTTCTTTAATAAGGCGCTCAGCCTCTTCGAGGGCGAGGTAGAACCCCCGGCCGAACTTGCGGACGAGCGGCTCCTCGAGCGACCGAAATACTGGAAT
>JAJBVJ010000016.1 GCA_020859875.1 Rikenellaceae bacterium | reverse complement strand
AGGAAAAAATTTCTTACGTGCTCCTTCGCTCATTCGGCGGTACGCCGGAGGGCCACTGGCCTTCGGCGCCCGGCCTAAACTCTATTTCCGGCGGAGCCGGAACCGACGAACGAACGAGAGCCCGCGGGCTTGCACGCGAGGCCGAGAGAGGAGGAGGAAGGCAAAGCCAACCGACGAACGAAGCGGGAGGAGAGACTGCTCACAGGCTCGACCCCGCAAGGAGGAGGAAGACCGAAGGTCATCAATCCCGCCGTTTTTAGCCGGAGCAGGAAACAAGTTGCGTGAGGGAGATCACCCGTAATATCGTGTATGGAGGGAAGCTCCCGGAAGCAACTCCTGCTCCGGCGCGGCGGTGTCTTTTTGCCACTTTTTGGACACTCAAAAAGTGGAAAGAAAACTCGGTATAAACTACTCCTACGGGCCACAACAACGATGGGTTGTCATTTCCTTAACGGCTCGCCTAATCAAGTGCCCAGGTTCTTTCTTCGCCACTTTTTACCTTGATGCAACCGACGCAGCGGAGCGAATGCTGCCGAGTTTTACTCGGAGCAGCCTGAGCCGCAAGTAGGAAAAGAGACTTTAAAAATAGCAAAAAGTTCGAGGCCTTAACCGGCTTCCCCACGCCGGATGCCGCTTTAGGGTTTGCCGATGCAACAAAAAGGCCGCTACCCGCATCTTTTAATTACAAACCCTAAACTTTCCTGTTATGAAAATCAAAACTCTTTTATTACTACTGTCGGCATTTGCCTTTTCCGCATGCAGCGACGACGATTGCAAAGGAGAGCCCAAAGAGGCCCACTACGGCTGGATGGAATTTGCGGTTACCGACTCGAATGGAGAAGACCTGCTCGAAGATAATTCCGAGGGGAGCTTTTTGTGGGGGATCTCGATCAGGTTCGCAAATAAGGTCTATACCTATCGAGGGGAACTTATAGATTTTGGCGGCATAAGGTTGCGTGTTTACTACGACGATCCTATCGGAAAGAGTATTCTGGCTTTCGGGCCGCTTAGCTCCGACGACAACCTGCGTAAAGAAAAAATCACCGTCGACTGGGGCGACGGCAGCGAGCCCGACCAGTACCTGGTCGACCTATATACCGACTATATAAATTGCGAAGCGCAGAGGCACACGGCATTTTATTCGGCGGACGGCAAGCAGGTGGAGGTGCCTGTGCATAAAGTTATAGAGTAGGTCCGTGCCGGTTTCCGAAAACATTGGGTTCCTTTCCCGATATAGGGAAAGGAACCCAATGTTTTTAAGTGTGCGACTTACCGGAGTACCACTTCGGAGCTTCCCGAAAGGTAACCGTCGATATATACCTCCACGGAATATACCCCGCTGGTTATCCCCGTGCCGTTATAAAATATGCTCACTGTTAGGTCTTCGTTCTGGTAATCGACCTCTCTCATGGCGGAGTAAGTGCGGTATTCGCCCTCGAACTCGAACATCGCCCCCGTGGAGTTTGCCATCACATAGCCGTCGGGGCCCGTGATGCGGACGTAGATCGCCCGGCTGCCCGGTTCGGATAGTTCGTTGCCCGTAAGGGTGAGGTCTACCCGGAGCCTTGCCGCGCGGTTGGCCCGCGACACCTCGCGGTCGTTGCTCGAGAGGGCTACCAGCGCTATTCCGCGTACCCGGATGACCGCGCCGCGGCGTATCTTGGTGGACAGTTCGTCGGCCATCTCTTCGGCCATATCGGCGCGCAGGCGCTGTGAGGTGACCTGTTGGCGGTAGTCGACATTCTCGGCGATCAACCTTTTGTTTACGGTGTTGAGCGAGTCTATCTGCTGGACGTAGCCCTGCATCACGGTGCGCAGGGTACCGAGTTCCTTTTCGTATTGGCGTATCTTGGCCCGGCTGAGGTTCCGCTCCCGGGTGAGGCTCTCCATCAGGGAGTCGGCGCGTTCCCTCTCCACGTCGAGGTAACGGGATATGGTGTCGTTCTCGGTCTGCAAGTCGCGGTATTCGAGCATAATGTTCGACAGGCGGTTGGTAAGGGTGTCCCGTTCGATGGCATACTCCTTCTTGAGCGTGTTCATCTGGTTGTAATAGAGAAAGGATAGTACCCCGAGAATCACCGCCAGAACGACGATGATGATTTGATACCCTTTTATCGATTTATCGGGCGAAGAGCTGCCGCCGTAGTCGGGATCGTTCCCGTAGTCGTAATTGTCCATTCCGGTTCATTTACTTGTTTGGGGGAAGACAAATATAGTTATTTCCGGCGACTTCGGCCAATTATTTGGCCTTGCCCACCGGATGTTTCAGGTTCTGGTAATCGGTGAGGGTCACCTTTACACTGCCGACCTTGATCGGCGATTCGAGGTAGACCGGTATGCGGTTCTTGTCGTCGGTGACCCAGAGGAAGAATTCGCTGCCGTCCTCGAAGCTTTCGCTGTCGGAGGAAGTGGCTATCGTGCAGGAGAATTTCAGGGTATTGAAGGTGCCCAGTTTGCCGATTTTGCGCTGCTCCCGGCCCAGGAATTTGAATGTCACCGTTCGGATCTTGTCGTCGAGCACCATTTGGAGGTTGTACTTGCCCCCGACGCTGAAATTACCCATATCCACACAGCGCAGGTTGTAGAAAAGGGCTATGGCGTCGTAACTGCGGCTCTTGAGGCTTATCACCGTGGTTCGCCCCTCGGGCTTTTTAAGGTTGTGGTAGTGGGTTTTCACCTTCCCCGATGGCCAGTCGTAAGTGTAGTCGCAGTTTGCGCGGTATTTTCCTTCCCTCAGGCGGAAGGAGTATTTCAGAGGCTTAAGGTCGTCCGCCGCGAGCCACGACTGGTAGGTGTCGTCCAGATCGAATATGCTTTTGAAACTGGCGAGCACTTTGGCATTTGCATAGATATTATAGGCCGGTTTGGAGTTTACCGTGGTACGGCTGGTGCGCAGCACCACCTCTCCCGCATCGACCCTCGGGATGAGTGCCGCGCTGTAACTTACTATGTAGGTGAGCTTCTCGTTGTCGCTGAAGGCTATCTCCTTCTCCTTGTCCAGTGGACTGCTTCCGTTGGTCGCCGGTATCTTCTGGCCGGTTGCGGCGGCCAGCGAGCATATACAGGCTAATAACGGGATAAATATCTTCAATTTCATATCAATACGAGGCTAAGGATTTACAAATTTAATCTTTTATATCCGGCTTTCGGCCGTTTTATTATGAAATCATGCTGAAATCGCCCTCTGTTGAGGTCATATGGCGCGATCTGAGCTCTTCTAATAATTCAATCTCCCGGGGGTCGAACCCGTAACCTCCGTCGAATATTTTTTGGGCCGCAGTGCGGCAAAGTTCGACGATGGCAGAGTCTTTCCCGAGGTTAGATATCTTCAATTCGAGTGCCAAACCGCTCTGCTGAGTGCCTGCCAGGTCGCCCGCACCGCGCAGTTTCAGGTCGAGCTCCGAGAGTTCGAATCCGTCGCCGGTACGTACCATCGCCGCGAGCCTTGCCCGGGCGTCGGCCGATAGTTTATCCCCGCTCATAAGTATGCAGTAAGACTGTCCGCCGCCCCTTCCCACGCGGCCCCGCAGCTGGTGGAGCTGCGAGAGGCCGAACCTCTCCGCACTTTCGATAACCATCACCGTGGCATTGGGGACATCGACGCCTACTTCGATAACGGTGGTCGACACCATAATATTGGCCGTGCCCTCCTTAAAAAGTTTCATGTTGGCCTCTTTGTCCGCCGCCTTCATCCGCCCGTGCACAACGGTGGTAAAGTAACGCGGCGGCGGGAACTGGCGGCTGATGCCCTCGAAACCGTCCTGGAGGTCTTTGTAGTCCGTTTTTTCGGAGCCGCCGATAAGTGGGTAGACGATGTATATTTGCCGGCCCAGTTCTATCTGTTCGGCCAGGAAACCGTAGATCCTTAGGCGCTGCGAGTCCCGCAGATGCATGGTCTTCACAGGCTTCCGCCCGGGCGGAAGCTCGTCGATCACCGAGACGTCGAGGTCGCCGTAAAGGGTCATGGCCAGTGTACGCGGGATAGGGGTGGCGGTCATAACAAGCACGTGGGGAGGATTGTGGTTCTTGGTCCACAGGCGGGCCCTCTGTTCCACGCCGAAGCGGTGCTGCTCATCGATCACGACAAATCCCAGGTTGGCGAACCGCACCCTCTCCTCGATCAGGGCGTGGGTGCCCAACAGTATATCGATCTGCCCGGCTTCGAGTTTTTCGAGTATATCATTCCTCTCTTTGGCGCGGGTGGAACCGGTGAGCACGGCGGTGCGCACATCCATTTCTCCCAGAAGGTTTACGATGGTGGCGTAATGCTGGCGGGCGAGTATTTCGGTGGGGGCCATCATGCAGGACTGGAAGCCGTTGTCGGCGGCCAGGAGCATGCTCATAAGCGCTACAAGGGTCTTGCCGCTGCCCACATCTCCCTGCAGAAGCCGGTTCATCTGGTGGCCGGTGACCGTGTCGGCCCGTATCTCCTTTATAACCCGTTTCTGGGCGCCGGTCAGCTCGAAGGGCAGGTGGCCGCTGTAAAATTCGTTGAACCGGTCTCCCACCCGGTTGAACATAAAGCCGTTGGACTTCTCGATGCGGCCCTGCCGCCGGGAGACGATCCCCAGATGCAGGCCGAAGAGCTCCTCGAATTTCAGCCGGTACCGGGCTGCCGCCAAAAGTTCCTGGTTTTTCGGGAAATGGATATTCTCGAGGGCTTCGCACAGCGGTATAAGGTTATATTCGGACATGATCCGCCCGGGTATGGTCTCGGTGATATGGTCTTTGGCGACTTCCCAAAGGTTGCATACAAGGTCGTATATTCCGCGGGTACCGAGCCGGGCGGAGGAGAGGGCCTCCGTGGTGCTGTATATTCCCTGCATTCCCGAGGGGCGCTCCCGGGCGGTGCCGACGGCCTCGATCTCGGGGTGAACCATCTGCAGGCGGCCGTTGAAGAAGCCCGGCCTGCCGAATACCACATACCGGCGGCCCGCCTCGAGACGTTTGGCCATCCATTTTATTCCGCGGAACCATGCCAGCTCGACCACCCCCGTTTCGTCCCGTGCGACGGCCGTAAGGCGGGCTTTGGGCCCGGCGCCCTGGACAGACACCCCTTCGATGCGCACCTGGAGCTGGATGTAGGCGGCGGACTCGTCCCTGATCTCCCCGACTTTATAGTAGCGCGAACGGTCGATATGGCGGAACGGGAAATACCACAACAGATCGCGCATGGTCGAGATGCCCAGCTCCTTCTGAAGAAGTAGTGCTCGGCTATCCCCGACGCCTTTGAGGAACCGTATGCTGTTGTCCAGAAAATTTGCCATTGACAAGGGCAAAGATATTAATTTTGTCCCGGGGGTGGTTCTCAAGGGAAAGAATACGGAAAGAAAGTACCTCCGATAGCCGTCGGATAACGGTGTCAGATCACTATACGATTTGCAAGGGATAAAGATGGTCTGATCACGGGTCTGTCTGTGGTAGGCCGGCGAACTGATTTTTTTATATACAAGGGTTTTCTCTATCTGATCGCCCGTTCGAAACGGAAGGTTTCTCTTCCACTCACTATTCTCTCAGCTTCGAGTCTATGATTATGGTTACGGGTCCGTCGTTGACGAGCGCCACCTGCATATGGGCTCCGAAGATCCCGGCGGCCGGCTCCCGGCCCGTGGCCTCTGCGAGCAGCCCGAGGAACCTCTCATAAAGCGGGCGGGCCTCACCTTCGCCCGCCGCCCGGATATAGGACGGGCGGTTTCCCTTACGGGTGGAGGCGTGGAGCGTAAACTGGCTTACGACCATCACCCGGCCCCCGGAGGCGGCCAGATCGAGGTTCATCACCCTGCCGGCATCGTCGAAAATACGCAGCCCGGCTATCTTCTTTACCAGCCACGCGGCGTCCTGGTCGGTGTCTCCCGTCTCGATACCGAGCAATACCACCATCCCCGGGCCGATCGACGAGTGAACCTTCCCGCCGATATACACGGAAGCTTCCCTCACCCTTTGCAGTACTATTCTCATATATTGTTCGGGTTTAAGAAAAGGGCCGGCGGAAAGAACTTCCCGTCGGCCCGCCATATATTTACCGGCCGGCCGGTTAGTTGCGTCTGGCGAAGGATAGGTAGTAGAGCAGGGTCGCCACGGCGCTTATTGCGGCCACCAGGTATGTACGGGCGGCCCAGTTCAGGGCTATCCGGGCCTCCCCGAGCTGCTGGTCGTTCAGAGTACGGCTCGATCTGAGCCACTCCATGGCACGGTGCGAGGCATTGTACTCCACCGGGAGGGTGATGATCGAGAAGAGCGCCGAGAGGGCGATCATAAGAATTCCTACCCAGAACAGCGCAGGAAAGGTGTTTATCAGCAGAATACCCGCAATGATTACCCAAATTGCGAACCGCGAAGAGAAACTGATGACCGGTACGAGTGCCGAACGCATTTCGAGCGGTTTATATCCCCGCGCATGCTGTACGGCATGGCCGCATTCGTGGGCGGCTACGGCAGCCGCCGCAACGGAATTGCTGTTGTACACCCCGTCGCTCAGGTTTATCGTTTTGTCCCGGGGGTTGAAATTATCGGTGAGGCGTCCGGGGGTGGCCACCACCCTCACGTCCGTGATCCCGTTGTCGCGGAGCATCTTCTCGGCCACATCCCTGCCGGTCAAACCCCCGGGGAAGGGCACTTTGGAGTATTTGCTGAATACGGACTGCAGTTTGGCCTGTACGATGAGACCCACCACCCCGATAATTATTATCAGCCACCAGGCGGCATTTAATCCTACAATCGGCAACATAACTTTAATTCCATTTTTAATTTATCTATCGGGAAAACGCCCGGCCGGCCGGTTTATTTTCCCCGCTATTCTCCTTTTTGGCGGAAGGTGTAGTACGCATTGGCCTGTGCGGCCGGCGTAAGCACTATCTCGTCGACGTTAACATGGGGAGGCTGCAGTACCGCCCACAGCACAGCGTCTGCCACATCTTCGCCCGTAAGGGGGGTAACCCCCCGGTAGACCGAATCGGCCCTGTCCACATCGCCGTGGAACCGGACAAGGGAAAACTCGGTCTTCACCATGCCCGGTCTTATCTCCGTGACCTTTACGCCCTTACCCAGCAGGTCGATACGCATCCCCTGACTCAGGGCGTGCACCGCATGTTTGCTGGCGCAGTAGACCGCGCCCTTTTCGTAGGGCTGGGTACCGGCGATCGAGCCTATGTTTACCACATGGCCCCGGCCGGACTCCACCATCCGCGGGATTACCCTCCGCGATATATACAAGAGGCCCTTGACATTGGTGTCGATCATTGCCTCCCAGTCGTTCACATCGCCCTGCTCGAAGTAGTCGAGCCCTGCGGCCAGGCCGGCATTGTTGATCAGCACGTCGATAACGGCCCTTTCGGGCGGGAGCGAATCCACCGCGGCCTGGCACTGCTTCCGGTCGCGTATGTCGAAAGCCAGCGGCAATACGTCCACCCCTTCGTACTCTGCCTCGATCTCTTTCTTTAGAGCCTTGAGCCTGTCCCACCGGCGTCCGGTGACGATAAGGCTCTCGACACCTTCCGCGGCGAAGAGCCTTGCGGCCGCCTCTCCGATGCCGGATGTGGCTCCCGTAATCATTACATTCCGTACCATAATCGTACCGTTTTTATTAATGTAAAAGTAGGAGAAAAACGGACTATTCACAAATTTTGTATTACTTTGCAAAGTTCATCCGGCCGCTGCCGGGAAACGGTAAATTGGATGGCTAAACTCGATACCGGATTTTTCATAGCACGGCGCATTTCGGGCCGAAGCGGGCGTAGCCGCGGCAACATCATGGTCGGGACGGCCACGGCGACGGTAGCCATCGGCATCGCGGTGATGATCGTCGCACTGGCCGTAATATCGGGCTTCAAACGGGAACTTACATCGAAGATCAAAGGGTTCGGTGCCCAGGTGCAGATAGTTAACCTCGACGGTAATACCTCTTTCGAAACCACGCCGATACGCATCAACCCCGACCTGGAGGAGCGCCTTCTGGGTGTTCCGGGTATTTCTACCATCCAGACCTATGCCATCAAGGGCGGAATAGTCCGTTCGGACCAGGCCATGCAGGGTATTGTGCTCAAAGGGGTGGGCCCCGGCTATGACTGGTCTTTTTTCGCCGCTTCCCTTGTGGAGGGCACCCTTCCCGATGTGGAGAGCGAGAACCGCACCAAGCAGGTAATAATTTCGCGGGCCCTCGCCTCGGCGCTCGGGGCCGGTACGGACGACCGACTGGAAATGCTCTTTCTGCGTGCCGGACGCCCTCCCGGGCGCGACAGGTACCGGATTTCGGGCATCTACGACACCGGGTTCGAGGATCTGGATATGGTAACCGTGATGGGGGACATCCGCGATGTGCAGCGCCTGGGCGGATGGGAGCCCGACCAGGTGACCGGCTACGAGGTGAATTCCTCGGGAGGGAGCCGTGAAAAATTCTATGAGGAAGTGTACCGGGCCATCTATGAAACGGAGACCGACCAGGGAGAGATACTGATGGCGCTCGACATCACAGAACGTTACCCCAACCTATTCGACTGGTTCAAGGCCCACAACGTGAATGCGGCGGTAATTATCGTCATCATGCTGCTCGTATCGCTGCTCAATATGGTTGCGGCCATGCTCATAATCCTGCTCGAGCGCACGGGCATGATAGGTGTACTGAAAGCACTCGGGATGGACAACCGCGGCCTGCAGAGGATATTCCTCATAAGGTCGGGCTTTATCCTGGGCAAGGGACTCCTGTTGGGTAATATTTTCGGTGTAGGAATTTGCCTGCTGCAAAAATATACCGGGTTTTTGAAGCTCGACAAGGCGGGATATTTCCTTTCGGAGGTTCCGGTTAACCTCGGCTTCTGGTGGTGGCTGGCTCTCAATGCGGGAGCCTTCCTGGTGCTGGCGGCCCTGATGGCCATACCCACCCGGATAATCTCGCGCCTCAGCCCGGAAGCAACCCTTAAACTGTCGCAGGAGCGGTAGTGTTTTCCCCGTTCCGGAAATTAAAAGAATTACAAAATATACCCGGCGGAAATGAATCCATACGAGCAGAGCGGATCGAAAAAAGAGCAGGTGCAAAGGATGTTCGACGGCATAGCGCCACGATACGACCTTCTGAACCGGACACTCTCTTTCGGGATCGACCGCCGGTGGAGGAAGAAACTGGTCGGGGGTCTGCGCACCGGCGCCCCCACCCGCATCCTCGACATCGCTACCGGAACGGGCGACGTGGCTTTCGCCGCCGCCAGGGCCTGTCCCGGGGCGAAGATCACCGGGCTCGACCTTTCCGAAGGGATGCTCGCCGTAGCCCGCAGGCGGGCTACGGCGGCGGGTGTGGAAAACAGGATCGAATTCCTGCAGGGCGAAGCGGAGAGGCTTCCGTTCGCGGACGGCTCGTTCGATGCCGTGACGGCCTCTTTCGGGGTGCGAAATTTCCACGATATTCCCGCCGGTCTTTCGGAAATGGCCCGGGTGCTGGCAAGCGGGGGCGGGCTCTATATCCTCGAATTCTCCACGCCGGGAAACCGCCTTTTTGGGGCACTTTACAGGTGGTATTTCCACAGGGTGCTGCCAGTTGTGGGGGGACTCATATCGAAAGATACGAAGGCCTATGGCTACCTACCCTCGTCGGTGGACGAGTTTCCGGCGCCAAATGAGTTTTGCGGTATGATCGCCGGGGCGGGATTCCGCCGGTGCAGGGCAAGAAGGCTTACCAACGGGGTGGCCTTCCTCTATACCGCGTTCAAGGAATAGAAAAAAAAATAAAGGATGATAAGAAAATTTGCAAAATTTACCGCTGTACTTGCCGCCCTGGCACTTTTCTCCTGCATGCATCCGGACGATATACGTATTCTGGAGCTGGAACATCTCGGGATGGAGACCATGACAAAGCCGGTGGTTACCGTGAGGGTGCGAAACGACTCGCGCAAAAATATCAGGATAACGGAGGGCAGGTTTACCCTCGCATCCCCATCGGGCAGGATCGGGGAGGTTATGCTCACCGACCGGATCGACATACCCAAGCGGAGCGAGACCTCGATAACCCTTCCCATACGGATCAAAATTTCCAATCCGCTGGCCGCGGCATCGCTCGCCGCGGGGGGTGGTGCCGCCGCCGACCGGCTGACCGTCACCGGCGAGGCGACGGTAAAGGCGGGAGCGATGAAGAAAAAATTTGCTTTCGACAATGCTCCGTTTTCGCGTTTTCTAACTATATTTGGAGCGGATCGAACCGACCGGATGCCCGATTATGAGAATACCGACCTGTAAATATGCAATGCTGGCGCTTGCGGCCTTTTTCCTGGCCGCGGGAAGCCTCGCATCGCAGGATGTGGGCAGCGTCCTGCGGCGCCTTGCCGCGGCGGACGGGCCCGGGGGGGCGAGTATCACGGTAACGGAAAAGGGGGAAGCCGCCTCGATCGTCCGAATGGCGTCGTCCGCCCGGCGCAGCGGGAAAGTGAACGGCTACCGTATCCGCATCTTTTTCGACAACAAGCAGACCGCACGTGCCAGTGCCTACTCGGCAAAAGCCAGGTTCGAAAATTTATTTCCCGGAATCCCGGTCGACATCAAATACGATAATCCCGACTGGAAAGTCACCGCAGGCTATTGCCTGACCAACGAAGAGGCTATCATCCTGCTCGGGCGGATCAAACGGCAGTTCCCCAAGGCTTTCCCTTTGCAGGAGGAGATCCCGCTCGAAGCCTTCACCAGATATGCCGCCTCTCCCGGCGAGCCGGAAGCGGATGGGCCGGAGGCCGAAAATTCCGGCAACTGACCCTTCAGGGCACATAACATTTCTTTAAAATATCCCGGGCTCCGGGTCCCTCGCAAAAAATAAGATCGACCACCGACAGGTTTCTCTCGAAAGCAAACCGGTCGGAAAAGACCTGCCAGTAGGGTTCGTCCCTAAAGCGGGTGTCGGGCCGCATCAGCCGGGGTAGGGGCGAAATGGAGCCGCGGTAGTCGTTATCTTCACCGCAGGTCTCGACGTATCTCTTGGAAAATAGGGGTTTGGTACCCGGTGAGATTATATCCAGTATGACCTCGAGCAGCCCCGCGTTCAACTCGAACAGAAATTCAAACTCCCTGTCGTAGAACGGCTCGAACCTTTCGGCGTAAAAATCGAAGTAAGGGGAATTTTTGTAGGACGAGACCATCGACTGCCAGTGTGTGTGGCGCCAGCGTCGGGTGTTATCCAGCCGGATATCCTTAACGGCGGTGCGGCTGAAATTGCCCGGGTTTACCACGCTTGCCGTAAGGGCGGTACGTCCCCCCGCTGAAAGTATTTCGCAGCGGTTGCGAAAACTGCGCCGCCGGTAGTACTCATGGATGTCCACGATGCACTCCGAGAAGCATAGTTTGCTGAAATATTGGATGTTTCCCAAATAGTTGAGCGAGAGTACGTTCATTGTAAATCTTCCGGCTCCCTCCAGTCGCCCTCCTGTTTTATCAGTTCGATCAGGGCCTCGACGGCCTCCGCTTCCGGAATCCCGCGGCGCATCACTTCCCGCCCTTTATATAGGCTTATCCTGCCGACGCCTTCGCCTACATAACCGTAGTCTGCATCGGCCATTTCGCCGGGCCCGTTCACGATACATCCCATGATGCCTATCTTCAAACCGGTCAGATGGTTTGTCCTACGGCGTATCCGGGCGAGGGTACCCTCCAGGTCATAGAGCGTCCTTCCGCATCCGGGACAGGCTATGTATTCGGTGTGGCTGATGCGAACCCGGGCGGCCTGCATAATGGAAAGGGCCGTACGCCTCACCTCTTCCGGGGGCATTAGTTCGCCGGGAACCCCGATCCGCACGGCATCGGCCAAGCCGTCCAGCAGCGGCATCCCGAAATCGGCCGCCGCTTTTAGTTAGATTGATTCCGGATCGCTATCCCGGTAAGTTGTAGGC
>JAJBVJ010000305.1:5444-12046 GCA_020859875.1 Rikenellaceae bacterium | reverse complement strand
ACGATAAGGAGCTCTCGGAAGTTATAGACCGCACCAAGATATTCGCCAAGCTCACCCCGATGCAGAAAACCCGCATCATAACCCTCCTCCAGGAAAAAGGCAATACGGTGGGTTTCCTCGGCGACGGCATCAACGACGCCTCCGCTCTCCGCCAGTCGGATATCGGAATATCGGTGGATACCGCCGTGGATATAGCCAAAGAGAGCGCCGATATTATACTGCTCGAGAAAGACCTGATGGTGCTCGAAGAGGGCGTGGTCGAAGGACGTAAAATCTTCGGCAACATAATGAAATATATAAAGATGACGGCAAGCTCTAATTTCGGCAATATGTTCAGCGTATTGGCGGCCAGTGCTTTTTTGCCGTTCCTGCCGATGCTCCCGATCCACCTGTTGATCCAGAATCTGTTGTACGACATCTCCCAGACGACCATTCCGTTCGACAGCGTGGATCGTGAGTATCTTATGAAGCCCCGCAAATGGGATTCTTCGGATCTGAGCCGTTTTATGGTTTTCATAGGCCCGATCAGCTCGGTCTTCGATATAACGACCTACCTGGTGATGTGGTACGTTTTCGGATGTATATCACCCGACCGGCAGGCGCTGTTCCATTCGGGATGGTTCGTGGAGGGACTGCTCTCGCAGACACTGATCGTACATATGATCCGTACGCGCAAAATACCGTTCATCCAGAGCCGTGCGGCATGGCCCGTTACGCTGGCCACGGTATCGATAATGGTGGTGGGGATAATATTCCCGTTCACCGGCCTGGGAGCCGCCGTAGGCCTTGTGCCCCTCCCGTGGAGCTACTTCCCCTGGCTGATAGCCACCCTACTCTGCTACTGCCTTCTCACCCAGATCGTAAAGAACTGGTATATCCGCCGGTTCCACCGCTGGCTATAATACAAGATGGAAATATAAACGACTAAACCAGACAATCATGCGTTACAAAAACCCGAAATTTCTTCCGGCAATACTGGCTCTTACCGGATGCCTCTACCTGTTCTGCTGTACGGGATGCAACCGAAAACAACACGCCGAAACCTCTTCGGGCTACCGTATTGCCGGCGATACCGTATATATCGAGGCGGGCGGCATAATGACCTCGGCGATCAAAACAGGCCGGATCGAACGGGCAGAAGTCTCCCGGACGGTCGAGGCCGCCGGAACAGTGCGGCCCATTCCCACACAATACGCCTTCGTGGCTCCGCCCTTCGCCGGACGGATCGTAAAATCACATATCAGCCACGGGCAGACCGTTGCCCGCAATGCCCCGCTATTCGAAATAATCTCGCCGGATTTCACCGCTGTTCAGAAGGAATTTCTCCAGGCCCAGTCGGATGCGGAATTCGCGCGCCTCGATTTGCGGCGTAAAGAAGACCTGCTGCATAACGGAGTGGGTTCCCAAAAGGATTACCAGGAGGCGGCAAATACTATGCGCATCGCCGAAAAGGAGCTGGAAAATGCCACGGCGGCACTTCGGATATACAATGCCGACCCAACCCGTGTGGTGTTGGGCGAACCGCTTGTGGTACGCTCTCCCCTATACGGCCGGATCATCGAGAACAATATCGTCACCGGTCTTTATATAAGTGAGCAGGCCGAACCCGTAGCGGTGGTGGCCAACCTGGATGCCGTGTGGATCGCGGCACAGGTCAAAGAGAAGGACATCCGCTTTATTTGTGAAGGGGACAGCATCCGGATCCGGGTTACGGCCTTTCCCGACGATATCCTCAAAGGGACGGTTTTCCATATCGACGAAGCGGTCGACGAAGATACCCGCTCGATCAAGGTACTTTCCGTCTGCGACAACAGGGACGAAAAACTCAAGTTGGGTATGTATGCCACGATCACCTTCCAGCCATCCGCCCACAACTACACGGTCATTCCCGAAAAGGCCATACTTCAGGGCACCGATTCGGGGTTCGTATATGTCAAAACCGAAGAGAACCGCTATGTAAAGGCCCCGGTGGAAGTAGACTTCTCCAGCGGCGGAATGGCCTATGTGCGGGAGTGGCCCTACGGGGACACCGAGATAATTGCAGAAGGGGGGTATTTCCTTATCTAACGGTCGACAGACAAAAAACAGACGATATGCTTACAATAATACAAAAGAGGTGGGTGATCGCCTCCCTGTTCGTATTGCTCGCCCTGTTCGGATATTACTCCTGGACTCGGCTTACGATCGAGGCATACCCCGACATTGCCGACGTAACCTCACAGGTGGTCACCCAGGTACCCGGCCTGGCTGCCGAAGAAGTCGAGCAGCAGATAACTATTCCTCTCGAAAGGGCCCTGAACGGTGTGCCGGGAATGCACGTGATGCGCAGTAAAAGCACCTTCGGCCTTTCGATGATAACCATCGTCTTTCGTGACGGGATAGAGGATTACTGGTCGCGCCAGAGGGTGCAGGAACGCATCAACGAGGTAGACCTCCCCTACGATGCCGTGGCGGAACTCGACCCGCTCACCTCCCCCACCGGCGAGATATACCGCTATATAATCGAGAGCGACCGCCATAGCCTGCGTGAGCTTACCGACTTGCAAAACTGGGTTATAATCCCGCGGCTTACGCAGGTTCCGGGGGTGGCGGAGGTCGCCAATTTCGGCGGTATAACCACCCAGTATCAGGTGGAACTCGACCCGAAGAAGCTCGAGCAGTACGACGTCTCGCTGGACGAGGTGATCGAGTCCATAGAGCTCAATAATTCCAATGTGGGTGGAAGCATCCTCGACCGCGGAGACCTGGGGTATGTAATCCGCGGGATAGGACTGATAACGGGCCTTGAAGACCTCGGCAAAATCGTGGTCAGCAGCCGCAGCGGCGTGCCGGTGTTTCTCGAAGATCTGGGCGAGCTTAAATACGGGAATCTCGAGCGAAAGGGAGTTATGGGTTACAGCGACCGCCAGCGAGAATACACCGAGACCATCCAGGGAATAGTCCTGCTGCTCAAACATGAAAACCCGTCGGTGGTGCTCGAAGGAATCCATGCGGCAGTAGACGAGCTGAACCGTAAGACCCTTCCCGAAGGGGTGAATATACATCCCTTTCTCGACCGGACGGAATTGGTAGAAACGACCCTGAAAACCGTCTCCCATACCCTGCTCTCCGGGATGCTATTGGTAATAGTCGTACTTATAGTTTTTCTGGGCAACTGGCGCGGGGCCCTCCTGGTGGCATTTACCATACCCATCTCCCTGCTTTTCGCCTTCATACTAATGAAACTGACCGATATTCCGGCCAACCTGCTGTCGCTGGGTGCGATAGACTTCGGGATCATTGTCGACGGGGCGATAGTAATGATGGAGAGTATTCTCAAAAAACGGGAAGATCACCCCTGCGAGGAGCTGCGGGAGCGGAGTATCGCCGGCAGGGTAAAGGAATTGGCCCGCCCCATTATCTTCTCTACGGTCATCATAATTACCGCCTACCTCCCCCTTTTTGCATTCGAGCGCGTGGAGCGCAAACTTTTTGCTCCTATGGCATTCACCTTCAGCTACGCCATGCTTGGGGCTCTGCTTGTGGCCGTGTTCCTGATCCCGGGTGTCGGTTATGCGATCTACCGCAAACCGGTAGTAATCAAACCCAAAAGGTGGCTCGAGAAACTCAAAGCGGGCTATGGACGGATCACCGACAAAATACTCCGCCGGCCGAAAATAGTATTGCCGTATGCGGCGGGAATACTCGCCGTCGGCATAACTCTTTCTATAACCGTCGGCAAGGATTTCCTTCCCACCCTGGACGAAGGCTCGATATGGCTTCAGGTGACCCTCCCGCCGGGAATTTCGGTCGACAAATCGCGCGAACTCTCCGACTCGCTCCGGGCCCGGACAATGAAATATCCCGAAGTGACCTATGTCGCCGTCCAGGCAGGACGCAATGACGACGGCACCGACCCCTTCACTCCGTCCCATTTCGAGGTTTCGGTGGGAATCAAGCCCTACAAGGAGTGGCCCCGCGGTAAATGCAAGGACGACATGATCGCCGAACTGGAACTGGAACATGCCACCATGCCCGGGTTCACGGTGGGTTTCAGCCAGCCGATGATAGACGGGGTGATGGACAAGATTGCGGGGGCGCATAGCGAGCTGGTCGTGAAAGTTTACGGAAACGATTTTGCCGAGACCCGGCGGATCGCCCGGCAGGTAGAGGGTGTACTTCGATCGGTCAAGGGTGCCGTGGATGTCGATATCGACCAGGAACCGCCGCTCCCACAGCTCCAGATACATATCGACCGCAATGCCGTGGCGCGTTACGGACTCAATTTCTCCGACGTTGCAGATTTGATCGAAGTGGCCATCGGCGGTAAAGCGGTCTCGCAAATTTTTATCGAAGACCGGGTTTACGACATAACGTGCAAATACCGTGAGGATGCCCGGAATACTCCGGAGAAGATTGCGGGGCTGATGCTAACATCCCGGACCGGCGCCCGCATCCCGCTTTCTCAGGTGGCCGACATCACACTTGCCACCGGCGAGAGCACTATCACCCGCGAGATGAACAGACGCCACCTTACCGTAAAACTGAATCTGCGCGGACGCGATCTCTCCTCGTTCCTGCGGGAGGCTCAAAGCGCCATAGAGCGGGAAGTGGATTACGACCACGATAAGTTCGAGATCACCTGGGGCGGACAGTTTGAAAACCAGAATCGTGCTTACAGGCGCCTGTCGATGGTAATTCCGCTGGCCATCCTGGTTATGTTCGTCCTTCTTTACGGCGCCTTCGGAAAGTTCCGTCAGGCAGGGCTCGCCCTATGCATCGTACCCCTTGCACTGCTGGGTGGAATGGCGGCCCTCAATATCCGCGGGATGACCCTTAATGTCTCATCGGCAGTAGGGTTCATAGCGATGTTCGGCCTCTCCATCCAGAACGGGGTGATAATGATCTCCCATTTCAATTCACTGCGCCGGGGCGGTATGCCGCTGCTGGATGCGGTAAAAAAGGGATCGAGGCACCGGTTCCGCCCCGTACTTATGACGGCGGTCACGACGATTTTCGGGCTGATCCCGGCATCGGTTCCGACGTACAACGTCCGCTTGCCACGGTGATAGTCTACGGGCTGATGTTCTCTACCCTGGTGACACTCTTCGCCCTGCCCGCACTTTACTATTTGACCGAACGTAGATTTGAAAAACCCACTTTAAATGAAAGCGAGCAATAAAATAATCCTCACAGTGTTCATAGCTCTTCCACTGTTTTGGCAAACCGGAATGGCCTCCACGCCGAAAGTGCGGCCGGGAATTTTGGAAGAAGCCGAGTGGGGCCCCGTACCGACTTTCGGTGCCACTCCCGTGGCGGTAACCTTCGACCAGTATATCGAAATGGTAATGCTCCGCAACCACGGCATGGCTGCCGAGATGATGCGCAACCCCATCGCCCGAGCCGAGATCGAGGCGGCCAAAGTTCTTCCCGACCCCGAACTTGCTTTCGAGGGGGCGGACGACCTCTATTCAATCGAACTGGGTTACACGATAGAGTTCGGGCGCAAACGAGGGGCACGCATAAACTATGCGCGGACTTTCGCCCAGATGGAGAAATTCGAGGTGGAAATCTTTGCGGCCGAGCTCAGGCTCACCGCGGCAGAGGCCTACATCGAAGCGCTCGCCCAAAGGGAAATGCTGGAAGTAGCCCGGAGTTCTTATGACTACATGATCCAACTTAGCCGTTCCGACAGTCTGCGGCACCTTGCGGGGGAGATAACCCTCAATGAAGCCCGCCAGTCCTCTTTGGAAGCCAAAACCCTTTTGGGCGAGGTATACCGGCAGGAAGGAACCTACCTTGCCTCTCTTGCCGTACTGGGTTATTTTACGGGTATATCTGCCGACACCCTTCTACTGCCGGCCGGTGAAGTGGAAACACATATCGCCGAATCACCCCTGCCGGCTCTAATCGGTATCGGTCTTCAAAACCGCATCGAGAACGAGCTGGCTATACACAGCGTGGAACTCGCCCGACGGGAGCTGGCCCTGGCCAAATCGGAACGCAAACCCGATGTAGACGTTTTTATCGGGTATGAAAGAGATTGGAAAGGGTTTTACCGTTCACGCGAAATGCTAAAAGGCGGCGTTACCATCCCCCTGAAGTTTTCTGCAATAAACAAGGGCTCCGTCCGTGCGGCTAAATTTGCAGTGGAGCAGGAGCGCCGCCAGGAGATGAACGTGCAGGCCGGCATTGAGACCGAGATTGTCCAGGCTTACCATCTCTACCATGCCTCACTTAATAATTACGAGCATTACCTCTCCGGGATAATGGATCAGGCGCGCCAAGTACTGGACGGAATTGTATACAGCTATATGGCCGGAGAAACCGATGTGCTTGAAGTCCTCGTTGCCCAGAGAACATACAACGAGACCCGGGAACAATTTATAGAATCGAAAAAAGATGTACAAACGGCCGCCGTAAATTTACTTTACGCATGCGGACACCTGTGACCATTCCCTGCCCTGTATAAACAAAGGCGGCCCCTGCACGAGGGCCGCCTTTTCGCAAACCTATTAAAACTATTAAGTGTGACCTGTTATTTACTTATTCCGCTTCTTCTTCGGCAGGTGCTTCCTCTGCAGGTTCTTCTTCACCCTCCGGGCTGTCGTTCAACATAAGAG
>JAJBVJ010000305.1:0-5344 GCA_020859875.1 Rikenellaceae bacterium | reverse complement strand
CTTCTTCCGCGGGAGCTTCTTCGGTTTCCTCTGCAGGTGCTTCTTCGCCTTCCGGACTGTCATTCAGCATCAGAGACTCCTCCTTTTCACATTCCTCATCTTTGTCGCATTCGCCTTCGGCTTCACCTTCCGGACTGTCGTTCAACATAAGAGCTTCTTCCGCGGGAGCTTCTTCGGTTTCCTCTGCAGGTGCTTCTTCGCCTTCCGGGCTGTCGTTAAGCATCAGTGATTCCTCCTTTTCGCATTCCTCTTCTTTGTCGCATTCGCCTTCGGCTTCACCCTCCGGACTGTCATTCAGCATAAATGCTTCTTCTGCGGGAGCTTCTTCGGTAGTTTCTTCGGTCTGGGGCTCATCACCCTCGGGACTGTCGGCATAGGTATAAACAGTAGTTCCGAAAAGGAACAGCGCTGCCAACAAAAGTACTTTTTTCATGGTTATCGGTTTAATGGTTAAAATTGCCAAGTTTCATTTATTCTTATTCAACCGTAGTGCCGTTTTAGGTGCCGGCCAGTTTAATCACCATTAACTGTATGTTTATCAACTAAATATGATGCCAGTGACTTTTATTAATACCGTTCTCGGCAGTGTGGAAATTGTGGAAATATTCCACACTGCGGTGTGGAAATTGTGGGGAAGGCGGTACGGGATTAATTTTATACTTTTGGGAAGCATAATTCCGTTATTCATTAAATGGCCCGTAGTTACGAAAGGACGATACGCTGGAAGGCGATAGGCATTTATATGTTCATCGCAGTGATCTGCATCGCCGTGAGTAGCTATATCTACGGCCTGAGCCGCAACGTCAGCAGCCAGAGACACCATATCGAGAATTACTACGACCTGCTCCGGGTTACCAACCGGGTTACTTTCTCGGTATCGGACGCCCAATCCACGGCCAATCTATACCTCACATCCAAAAACAGGTCGCATCTGGTTTCCTTCGGCCGGAAGGTTTCCGAAACCGAAACGCTGGTAGACTCCCTCACGCTTCTCAGCCGCCTTACGGGCGATACCTCCAATCTCGAATCACTCAAGGAGATAACCGGCCTTCTCAGGCGCAAAGGGGAGATCATACAACTGCTCAGTTCACAGCTGGTAAGTTATAATCCTGTCGATTCTATTGCCGACAGAATATTTTACGACGATGTGCCGGGTCAGCCGGTTATCAACGATTCGGTATTCCTGCTCGGCGACCGGAAGAACCTGCTGGACGTGATGTCCAACGTATTCGTACCGGAGAGGTACCGCGACTCGCTTATAACGGCATACAGCCTCCGTCCGCAGACCGGACAGACGGTGAGGGAAGACTCGATAAAGATAGCCGCCGAGGTACGGCAGTATGTGGAACAGGTGCGCACCGGTTATTCTTCCAACCTCCGTGAAGTGGAGCGGCAAATAAACCGCATGATGCGTACAGACCAGGAGATTTCCGCACAGATAATAGATGTACTGAACAATTTTCACCGGCGGACGATGCTCTCCACCATCCGAAATATCGAGCAAAGCGAAGAGACCATCCAAAAGAATTACCGCTATTCGCTCGGGGGAATCGGCATCAGTCTGCTGCTTATCACCGTGCTGGTTATCCTTATTATAAGCGATGCCAATAAGGGACAGTCCTCGCGGCTGGCTCTCGAGCGGGCCAATACCCGCATCAGGGAGATAATGGCCAGCCGTCACAAACTGCTCCTTTCCGTCTCACATGACATAAAGACTCCGCTCGGTGCCATGCTCGGCTATCTCGAACTGTGGAAGGAGGGAAATTGCAAACCGGAAGAAATATCGGCCGCGGAGCTGTCGGGGAAGCATATCGGCGCACTTATCAATAACCTGTTGGAATTCTCGAGCCTCCAGCAGGGAATCTCCCGACCGTCGCCCCAACCGTTCGACCTCGCTTCGTTCTGCGAAGAAACCGCCGGGATGATACGACCCCAGGCATCGAAAAAGGGGTTGGAATTCGAAACGGCTTTCGATCTTCCAAGCGGCCGGGGGGTAGAGGCCGACCCGATGAGGCTGAGGCAGATCGTTCTCAATCTTTTATCCAATGCTGTTAAATATACCCCGGAAGGAAAAGTAACTTTCATGGCCGGCTATACCGGCGGAAGAATTCGTTTCTGTATATCGGACACCGGATCGGGCATGGGCCCCGAAGAACTCGAAGGTATATTCCGGCCATTCTCCCGGCTGGACAGCAACCGAACCATGGCCGAAGGCCACGGATACGGAATGTATGTGGTAAAAGGTTTGGTAGAGTTGCTGGAGGGAGAAATAAAGATCGATTCGTCTCCCGGTAACGGAACTACGGTCAAAGTATCGGTTCCCGCTCCCGAAGTCAACCCACGGGATTTTACGGATGGAATTTTGCCGGCAAAGAGGATACTGTTTGTCGACGACGACGCAACCCTGCTAAAAGTACTTTCTTCGCTGGCGGTTACTTTGGGTCATTCGGTGGAAGTATCCAGCGATCCGGACAGCATCGCCACCGGGGATATCGACCTTTCCAGGTTCGATGTGATCGTTACCGATATGGAGATGGGAAACCGCCGTGGCACGGACATTCTGGCCCTGGCCAAAAAAAGTGCATCTGCCGCAAGGGTGGTCCTTATGTCCGGCCATCACGATATGAATCGCATAAGGGCCATCGAGATGGGTTTCGACGGCTATATAGCCAAACCGGTAACTCTCGAGGCACTCGAATCGGCCATCGATCCGGGCGGGGCCCCACAAGAAAACAATTCGGTTTTAGCATCTTCCATTGCGGGGATGTTCACGGATAAGGAGATGCTCGAAGAGATAATGGAAACGTTTATGGCTGCCACGCGGGAAGACCTGCGTTCACTGCGTTCGGCCATGTTCCGCCGCGACCACCGCAAAGTCCGGGAAATAAGCCACCGAATGCTTCCACTGCTCCGTCAGTTCGGGGCGGCGGAATGCGGCAGGCTATTGGAAAGTATCCACGGCGCCTCTCCTCAAACAGCCGGTCGAACCGGATACTGGAAAGAAGTCGGCCTGTTTATCGAGGCCTGTTCGAAATTTGTCGAAGGGCTCGAAAAGCCCTAAATATCGAGCTCGTACTGATGTAACTTATTATAGAGGGTTTTCCGGTCTATTCCGAGCATTTTTGCCGCCCTGCTTTTATTCCCTCCGGTCCGTTGGAGAGCGGTAATTATGCGCTCTTTCTCGTCTGTGGGTCGCAGGGGTTCGGGCATGTCTTCAAATCCGATTCGTGGAGTGTCGAATACGGGTAGATTATCCGGCTCGATCTGCCGGCCTTCAGCAAAAAGGACAGCCCTGCGAATCGAGTTGCGGAGCTCGCGGACGTTACCGCTCCAGCTGTGGCCCGTCAATACGGCCATGGATCCGCGCGAAAATCCGCGTATATCCTTCCCCAGTTCCTGGTTGGCTTCGGCCAGGAAATGTTCCGCGAATACAGGTATATCTTCCTTTCGCTCTCGCAGGGGCGGTACCGTGACGGCAAATTCATTCAACCTGTAAAAGAGGTCTTCCCGGAAGCGCCCCTGCTCGACCGCACTGCGCAGGTCTTCATTTGTAGCAGCGATGATGCGGACATCGACCTTCGTATCGCTGGCCGACCCGACCCTGCGGATAGTCTTCTCCTGCAGGGCCCGCAGCAACTGTACCTGCACCTCATACGGCAGATTACCCACCTCGTCGAGGAATACCGTCCCGCCGTCGGCCTCTTCGAAGACGCCGCGTTTGTCGCTTGCGGCAGAGGTGAAACTGCCTTTAAGATGGCCGAACAACTCACTGGGAGCCAGCTCCGCGGAAAGGCTGCCGCAGTCGACCGCGATGAATCTCTCACCGCTTCGTTTACTTCCCCGGTGGATCATCCTTGCCGCATATTCCTTTCCGGTGCCGCTCTCGCCGCAAATCAACACTGTCATATTGGTGGGGGCCACGAGTTCTATATGACGGTGCATCCGCTGGGAGGCCGGGCTCTCACCGTAAACCACCCCCGAGACGAATTCCTTTTCCTCCTGCTTCCCGTATTGTTTCACTGCGGGGGCGGGTTCGGGCTTGGATACCGCACCGAGGGCACTCTCTATCTTTTCCTCGAGCAGGGTGGGATTGATCGGTTTTTCGAGGTAGTCGTAGGCCCCGAGCTTCATGGCATTGACCGCCCCCTGCACTTCGGCATACCCTGTCATCATTATCACCGGTGTGGCGGGCCTGTGTTCCCTGATCCAGGTCAGCAACATGATACCGTCCCCGTCCGGTAGGCGCATATCGGAAAGAACAAGTGAAAAAACGGAATCCTCGAGCATCGCACGCGCCTCTGCCGCACGGGTGGCAAGCCGTGGCGCATAGCCGTTTTTTTCGAACCATTTTTTCAGGATGGTTCCGAAAGTTATATCGTCTTCGATTATGAGGATGCTTCGTGTGGCCATATTTTTCGTTAGTCTTCAAAGATACCGTTTTCCCGGGAATTTTTGAGTTTTGGAGCCGATACCGTCGAAACACAAAAACCGAACCCGCTCACAATGTTTAAAGAGAATTGGGACAGTGCAGTTGGATTAGAAGATTATCCGGTGGCTCAAAGGGACGGTTCGGGTGTTTCACCGCCGGGCCCCTGGTCGTACCCTGCCTCATCCGCCGCCAGTGCTTTCCGGCGCTCGACCCTAACCGCTATAAGTATGCCGACTTCGTATAGGGCATAAAGGGGGATCACCACCAAAATAAGGCTGAATATATCGGGAGGAGTGAGGATTGCCGAAAAAACGAGCAGAACCACGAAGGCATGCCGGCGGTACTTACGCATGAACGATGAGCTCATTATTCCCATCCGGGCAAGGAAATAGATCAGCACTGGGAGCAGGAACAGCACTCCGCAGGCAAGCGACAGATTCACTACTGTCGAGAGGTAGGAACCTATGTCGATCATATTTACTATCTCGGGGCTGACCGAATAACCCATAAAAAAGTTAAGTGTTATTGGAGCAAGTATAAAATAACCGAAAAGAACTCCGCTGAAGAAGCAGAGCGACACGTACAGAACCAATTTACTGCTTCCTGCTATCTCGTCGGGGGTAAGTGCGGGCTTTACGAATCTCCATAGCTCCCAAAGGAAATAGGGCACGACCAGCACGAACCCGGTCACCACCGATATTTTCATATGGAGGTTGAACTGGCCGGAGATGGTCGTATTTATCATGTTGATGGAATAATCGTTCAGGCGGAGGGAATCCATGTTCCATTTATCGGCAAGGTTATCGAAGAGCCTGTGTAGCGGGAATCCGTCCGACTGCGGGCCCATCAGCAATTTGTCGATGATGAAGTCCTTGGCCAGAGCTGCTCCGATCATAAATACGAAAAGGGCCACGG
>JAJBVJ010000031.1 GCA_020859875.1 Rikenellaceae bacterium | reverse complement strand
TTCATGGAAAGAAGATCCTTCTTCCATTTGATAAAACCCTTTATCCTTCGGCCCACAATCTGGAATGGCATAATCATAACAGATTTCGAGGATGATATCCTCATCATTTTGCATATCATATATCTATAAATTACATGTTAATTCTATATTTGCGTATGTAATATAGGGTTATGGGATTAAGTAACAGGGTGATTCTGATTGCCGATAAAGATGGCACTACAGTAACAGATAAAACACAGGAAATTGAGAGTATTTGGCTCAGCGGGGATAGGTAGTATATCAAATTCTCCCGTAGTCCCAAGACGTTCTCTTACGGCCGGGACAGGATATTCGATCTCAGATTGAATCACGGAATAGATTTAAAAGGGCAGCAAATATTTGTGAAAGGTATTCCTCTCTCCAAAGTAAACGAATTGGGCGATTATGGACAATTTTATGGGATAGTATCTTCCGGCGGGAATAAAATCGAATACATACCATCACATTTAATAACAATCAAACGTGATGAAAAGGTTGTCTTGAATTATCGATAATCGACTCCTTCCCGCATGTTAGCAAAGCATGGATACTTACCGGCGAGGGAACCATGATGCCGGAATAATCGCAGACTCGAAATTTAATAAGGTCGAGGGCATCCCTTATTACCCGAACTTCCCGAAGAACCGTCCACCATCGGAGCCAGAAAAAGTCATCTATTTCAACAGAACTTATCGACGATGCCGACTTTGCCGTGCGATGTAATACGGACGAACTCTAACCCCTTTATAAACCGGATACGGTGTTGTTTATCTAAGTTCGCTCCTTGGCTACGTCTATTTTGCAAGGCTTGGGGTATTGCTGTATTACCTAAATGCAAACCCGGCCATAACGAAGTGAAGAAAGAAATAACGCGTATTCAGAATGTGTTTTACTACTTAAATACCACGATTCCCACGTAATTCCCTTTTCCTATTCTTGGGGGTTATTCATGAAAAAAGTGTTATAATATCGTGCAAAACAAAGTGAATCACACAAATATACAAAATATAACACTTTATACTGTTAAGGGTATATGAAAAACACACAATCCTACGTTTTGTGCGTAAAATTGTGCGTAATTTCTGTAAGTGATTGATTATCAATCTTTATTGGCGGAGAGAGAGGGATTCGAACCCCCGGAGCCTCTCGGCTCAACGGTTTTCAAGACCGCCGCAATCGACCACTCTGCCATCTCTCCGGGTGCAAAAGTAAAACGGATATTCCGTTTATCCAAAACTTATACCGTTATTAATCACGTTCCGATATCAGTGCAGGCATACTCTACAGCCATTTAAACTAAGTCAGGAGGCAAATACTTGCCTCCTGACTTATTCGAGCCGCAAGTCGGACTTGAACCGACGGCCTCATCATTACGAGTGATGTGCTCTACCAACTGAGCTATTGCGGCCGGAGCAGCCCGCTGGCCGCTTACAGGCTGCAAATATGATAAATTTTTACTAAAAATCACTAACTTCGGCCCGGAAATCTAACCCGGGATGATTACTTTTGCTCTCTGTCTCATATTGCTCGCCCTATCTTATTTCACCTACGGCAGATATCTGGAAAGGATGTTCGCCGCAGACCCTTCCCGCAACGTTCCGTCGCAGAGCTGTTACGACGGGGTGGATTACGTTCCGCTGCCCAAATGGAAAACATTTTTGATACAACTGCTCAATATTGCTGGTCTCGGCCCGATATTCGGAGCGGTACTCGGTGCAACTTACGGCCCTGTCGCTTTCCTCTGGATAACTTTCGGCGGTATCTTTTTCGGAGCGATGCACGATTATCTATCCGGAATGATCTCTCTGCGCAACAATGGTCTCAGTCTTCCCGAAATCGTAGGGAAGTATCTGGGAACGGGCGCAAAGCAGTTTATGAGAATATTTACCATTTTTTTGATGGTGCTCGTAGGGGCGGTTTTTATGCTCGGGCCCGCGGATATTCTGGGTAATCTGGCAGGGTTTGCCGATCTGAATCTCGGCAAAATCACGATTCCGAACTTCTGGGTTTGGATCATTTTGGCCTATTACGTACTGGCCACGCTGCTGCCGGTCGATAAGATCATCGGAAAGATTTATCCGTTGTTCGGGGCCGCTCTCATTCTTATGGCTGTCGGCATTTTTGCCGCACTGATATTCGGGGGATATAATGTACCGGAACTTACATCGCTTGCAAATATGAAATCGGATGCGGCACGGTTTCCGATCGTCCCGACGATGTTCATCACCATAGCGTGCGGGGCAATCTCCGGGTTTCATGCCACACAATCGCCTCTCGTTGCGCGGTGTCTTACCAACGAGAGTCAGGGCCGGCCGGTCTTTTTTGGCGCTATGATCTCCGAGAGCATGATAGCTCTTATCTGGGCCGCTATGGCGATGGCATTTTTCGGCGGTGTCGACGCGCTTAACCAGGAGCTGGCCGCGAGCGGCAATAATGCCGCATGGGCGGTCGACCTTATTGCCAATACGACGCTGGGACGGGTCGGGGCTATTCTTGCCCTGCTCGGGGTTGTTGCCGCGCCAATATCGTCAGGAGATACGGCATTTCGCAGTGCGCGGTTGATAATCGCCGATTTCCTCGGTATACAGCAGCGTTCTTATCGGAAAAGACTGTACATTTGCATTCCGCTGTTTCTCGTCGGATTCGGGATCACGCTGGTTGAATTCGATATTGTATGGAGATATTTTGCCTGGGCGAACCAGACGCTTGCGGTCGTGACCCTGTGGATGATCTCGGTGTACCTCTACGGCAAAAGAAAGAATTACCTCCTGGCCCTTATTCCGGCCCTGGCGATGACCTTTATCACCGCCGATTATCTGTTTACGTCCCGGGAAATGATGGCTTTGGACGGAACTACGGGAGGGGTGTTGGGCGGCCTTTTAACCGCCGTTATTCTGGGCTGTTTCATTGGCCGAGTAAGAAAAAGAGAAAAAAATGAGTAAAGCACAGCTGATACCGACGGCGGGCAATTGTTACCGCATAATATATTCGGAAGACGACGGCGGAGTACCATGCCACTTCGGCCGGGAGCTTGCCCATTCGCAGGAACAGGAAGCCCGCGGGGATATAGAAGGGGCATGCAATACGCGGTTCGAGGCTTTCCAGCAGCTAATGGAGCTGATCCCGGACTCCACCGATATGGAACTGGACTGGGAGGATGCCAATAGCCGCGACGCAATCCTGTTGCTGAGCTTTTCCGCTATCGACCATTTTCTTATAGGGGATTTCGAAATGTGTGCGGCAATGCTTGAAATGCAGGTGGAACTCGATCCGGAAGATCATCTGGAGGCCTCCAAAAGGTTGGCATACGCCTATGTCGCACTCGAGGAATACGACTGGTTCGACGAGGTGATAAACGACGTCAGCGATAAATATGCCGATAAGGAACTCCTCGCTTTATGGAGCGATTTCCGGCGCACCGGTAGTATGGCTCCAGGAGAGCTGCGCCACTTCAAAAAGAATTTTGCCACTTATTACGACGAATTTACCGCGGAGGAGCATCCGGTGGATGAAGCCTATATCCGCGATATCGAGTCGGAACACCCATCCAGGCAAACTCTTGCACGGGAACTCTGGCTCCAGACGGAGCATCTTTGGAAGCTGTTTCCCGGATTTATAGAGGCCCTTAAAAGCGCCTGACCCCAAATTATGCCATCCGAGGTGAAATATCCGTGGGGCGACGACCGCCGTTTCAATTCCTATGCGGGCTATTTCCGTAAGATTTTTGGCCATCGGGTTCAGAAGGTCACGGTAAACGCAGGATTCACATGCCCCAACCGGGACGGTACTCTCGGCACCGGGGGATGCACTTTTTGCGATAATGCCGCATTCACCCCGTCCTACTGTATGAAAGGGGAAGATGTGGCCTGGCAAATTAAAGAGGGTATATCCTTTCACCGGAACCGCTACCGCCGGGCCGGGTCGTATCTCGTCTACTTCCAGTCCTTTTCGAATACATATGCCCCACTCGATACCCTCCGGGACATTTACTCCCGTGCCCTGGCCGTACCCGGGGTTGAAGGCATTATCGTAGGAACGCGGCCCGATTGCATAGACGATGAAAAACTCGATTACCTCGCCGACCTCGCAAAAAATAAATATGTAGCCATCGAATATGGTGTCGAATCGTGCCGTGACGAAACCCTACGGAATATAAACCGCGGGCACGATTTCGCCTGCGCCCGAACGGCTATCGAAAAAACTGCATCGCGGGGAATCCATACCGGGGCCCACTTCATCCTCGGGCTCCCGGGCGAAACCGACCGGATGCTGCTCGATGGGGCCGGAACTATAAACTCCCTGCCTCTTACGTCCGTCAAATTCCACCAACTGCAAATATTCAAAGGCACCGCCATGAGCCGTCAATGGGAAGATGAACCCGGGAATTTTCATTTTAAATCCATCGAGGAATATATAGCCCTCTTTGCCCAAATACTTCGCAGGCTACGACCGGATCTTATCATCGAACGGTTCGCAAGCGAAGCACCGCCCCGCTACCATGCCGGCCCCAACTGGGGCCTGGTTCGCAACGACCGGCTTTTGTCAATGTTGGAGCAGTACCTCGAGGTTCACGATTACCATCAGGGGCAGCTTCTATAAACTACACCTTTACGTTTATAACGCAGGAAATCATACCGCAGCCATTGCCGCGGTATGACATTATATCATTGAATACCGATCCTCAGCTACGATACCACGAGAACGTTGCCCTCTTCGGATATCTTTACATTCGCCTCGGTACCGTTATTATCGACACGGAACCAGTAGAACCTCAGCGAAGGATTTTCGCAGCAGTCGATGGACGTGATCTCTGCCCGGTCGCTATATCCAAGTTCTGCAAAAGCCTCATATACCTGTGGTTGACTTCCTTTGACATAGCTTTCGGTAACTTCCCATGAGGTCATCGACCAAGCTCCGGTCAGGCTGAATTCCAGTGTTTTAAGAATCGCCCCGTCTATAACGTCGATGTATAATATGCCGGGGAAGATCACATCTACCTCCATTATTCGGGCTGCGGGATATAGATGCCCTATCGTCGAGTATACCTGGTTTGGAATCTGGGGCACGATCTCATTGCGGTAATCTTCATAAATACGCGACTTTTCGTCGAGTTTCTTTACGAGAATCCCGTCCCGGGAATAGTAATACTCCACCCTTGCGGAACCTTCACCTTCGACCACGACATAAATATCTTCGATCCCGTCCCGGGAAAGGACATCGACAAGGTCTGCTCCGGCAGAGCGGCCGGATTCGAGCAGAAAAGAGCTTCTGACTTGAACGGGTGCCTTTTCATAATCCGTACGGGTTTCGGTCATACACCAGACACCGTCCTGATTGTACCACGCCGTAAGCCTGTCTCCACTATAAGTGAATACGGCAGTCTTGTAGATACCGCGTTTTTCCCATTTGACGCCTTTAGCCCCGGGATACATCTCATCGAACGTCGTGCGGGTCTCTTCGGAACCCGGATAGGTTAAATCGTCGTTGTTGCTGCATGCGCCCAGTGCCAATACCGCAGCGCAAAAGAATATGATCCTTTTCATAATTTTTTTCCTCCTGTTTTGATTAATTAATTGCCAGACAATGCATTATCTTCCCGTAATTTTAATTTAGGAAAACAATCTGGAGCCATTCTGAATTCCTGCGCCGGCGGTACCGAATAGTCCGCAAACGACAGGGCATCCGCCGGGGTAGGCGGATAATATACATATTGAATAGCATCGGGATTGCCACCGACAGGAATCTGCCGGCACGATCTGGACATTACACAATAGAATAAAAGGCAGTAATTATGCCACCTTTAGGCTGCACAAATACCACACAAGGCCCAAAAACTATCGCATCCGGGCCTTACAGGAGGAAACTCATTCTAACTGTGCTTTTTCGGGGGTAGTGTTCTTCTTTGACATGATAATAGATAAATAGGGGTTAATAAATATAATATGGCGGCAGGCTCCGCTTTGGGGAAGTGGTCGCCTGCCGTTTTCGAAAGCCGTAATATAGTATCGTCACAGGCGGCTTCGACCGGGCCGGCCGCATTTCGGCGATCGGTAATTATGATCCGGTATTTACTGTGACGGTGTCTCATTTATGAGTTATAATTGATCTTTATATCCTTAATTCGCAGCTGGGGAGTTACCGTTCCGCGGTAATGGTTCTCCACTACCGTATAACAAATGTCCACTGCCCTACCGCTGCGGATATATTCGTAGTGCCCGGGCTGCTGGAATGCAATGCAAGAAATCGACGTATAAGGTTTTTCCCGCTGCATCAGATCCATACGCAAGTGCTCCAGTTCCGCTCCAACCAACTTCGCATCCCCGGGATTGCTCACCCCGCGGGTCATGAATATCGGTGCGCTATTACCGGGCCCGAACGGCTGGAAGCGCATCAGGTGGCTCCGGAAGGCCGGGGTAATATCGCTCAGTAGAATTGTCGAGTCTATCTCCACCTGCGGCACGAGCATTTCCTCTTCGATGTTTTCCTCCACATACCGGTTGAATCTGCGGGTGAACTCCCCGATCCTCTCCGGCTTCATGGTTAGTCCGGCAGCATACATATGACCACCGAAATTTTCCAGCAGATCGGAGCAGGACTCGATGGCCTGGTAAAGGTCGAAACCCGGAACACTTCGTGCCGAACCCGTTACCAGCCCGTTGCTCATGGTAAGTACCACCGTAGGCTTGTAGTAGGTTTCGATCAGCCGCGAGGCCACTATACCCACTATACCCTTCATCCACTTGGGATTGTATACCACAGTACATTTGGCATTTTTGACCTCGGGATGGGTCTCCACGTAACGGTGCGCCTCTATGGTGACCGAGCGGTCTATATTTTTGCGGTCGGAATTGAAATCGTCGATCATATTCCCGAACTCCTCGGCCGTGCCCGCATCGCGCTCCACCATCAGATTCACGGCCGAATGGCCTCCCGAAGGGGCGGCATTGTCGTCCTCCCTGTCGACGGCCATCCGCCCCGCCGCATTTATGCGCGGGCCGATCTTGAAGACGATGTCGTCGATGGTTATGTTCTGGTTATCCAAACCGCAAATCTTTATTATCGAATGCAGCCCCTTATTGGGCTTTTCGTTCAATCTTTTAAGGCCGTAATAGGCCAGTATTCTATTCTCTCCCACAAGTGGCACGATATCAGAAGCTATGCTCACCGCCGTCAGGTCGAGCAACCTCTCGATGTCCGAGAACGGAACGCCGTACCTCTGGCTGTATGCCTGGACGAGCTTGAAACCTACCCCGCATCCCGAAAGTTCGGTAAACGGGTAATTGCAATCATCCCTCTTGGCATCCAATACCGCAACCGCATCGGGGATCGTGTCCCCGGGCAGATGGTGATCGCAAATGATCACATCTATTCCTTTGCCGCGGGCATATACCACTTTTTCGGTGGCCTTAATCCCGCAGTCGAGCGTGATTATAAGGGTAACCCCTTTTCTTGCAGCATAATCGATCCCCTTTATCGAAACACCGTAACCTTCGGTGTAGCGGTCGGGGATGTAGAACATCAGGTTTTCATGGCCTTGCTGGCGCAAAAAACTGTATACCAGCGCTACGGCTGTCGTACCGTCGACATCGTAATCGCCGTAGACCATGATCTTTTCCCCCTCGATGATGGCTTTTCGTACCCGTTCGACGGCCTTGTCCATATCCTTCATCAGGAAGGGATCGTGCAGGTCCTCTAACCTCGGGTCGAAGAACCGTTGGGCCTCCTCCACCGTCCCGATGCCGCGCTGAACGAGCAGGTTCGCCAGAACCGGGGGGATACCAAGCCCGGAGGCCAATGTGGCCACCGTCTCTGCATCGCCCTGGGACTTGAGAACCCATTTCTTTGCAATAGGCATAATTATTCGTTTTTATATTATTGATATTTCTTACAAGTGGAGTAAGGGATGCAGGATTTCCAGCGAAGCGGTACTTTGCCGCGCCTGCAAATAATAGGTATGTGTTAATTCTTATCATACCCTGAGCTCTACGCCGAATGTACCGGCAAATTCCCTTTTAAAAATTTCTTTCACATCGTCGACCGCCACTTTCCGTCCGAGCTCTGCGGCGAGCGATGTAACCCCGCGATCGGTGAATCCGCACGGGTTTATATGGGCGAAATATCCCAGGTCGGTGGTAACGTTCAGCGCGAAGCCGTGCATGGTAACGAACCTCGAACTGCGTACCCCGACGGCGCATATCTTGCGTAAGGGGCGGCCGGCATCCGCTTCGAGCCACACTCCCGGAGCTCCTTGGCTCCTGCCGGATTCAACTCCGTAACGGGCGAGCGTCCGTATTACCGACTCTTCGAGAAGAGTGATATATTCCTTCAAGCCGAGCCCGAGGGCCTCTATATCCATTATGGGGTATCCGACCAGCTGGCCGGGGCCGTGGTAGGTTATATCTCCGCCGCGGTCTATCGTAACAAAATGGGCTCCTATACTGCGCAGGTACTCCTCGCCGGCCAGCAGATTGTCCTTCCGTCCGCTCCGGCCGAGAGTGTAAACATGTGGATGCTCGCAAAGAATAAGCACGGGATCCTGAGAAACCTTACCCGCAGCGCCTTCGGCCGGAGCCTTGGCACCTACGAGGGCGTCGAATACAGAGCGCTGGTAATCCCAGCACTGCTCGTATCCTACAAGGCCCATATCTTTATACTTTACGGTCTGCATCGCTACATTATACGATCTTTTTTACCTTTCTTGCAACTTCCGAGCGCCTTGTCCGCCATATACGACGAACGCACCAACGGAGCACTCGCCACATAGGAAAATCCCCGCAGTAAGGCCTGCTCACGGTAGTATTCGAAAGTTTCGGGAGTTACATATTCTGCCACCGGCCAGTGGGCGGCGGTGGGACGCAGGTACTGTCCTATGGTAAGGATGGAACATCCCGCTTCGCGCAGGTCGTCGAGCGTTGTGAGCACCTCGTCGATCGTCTCCCCGAGCCCTGCCATCAGGCCGCTTTTAGCGGTGAAACCGCGTCCCGATATATATTTTAGGACGGAAAGGCTTCTGCGGTAATCGGCGCTGCTTCGCACGCGGGGAGTGAGCCTTTCTACGGTTTCGATATTGTGTCCCGCTATATCGGGGCGGGCAGATAAGATCGTTTCCAACTGCTCGAAATTCCCCTGCATATCGGGTATTAGTACTTCTATGGTAGATTCGGGATTGACCTCCCGGGTGGTTTTTATGGTCTGGGCCCAGTGGCGGGCTCCACCGTCGGAAAGGTCGTCCCGGGTGACGGATGTTATAACGGCATGCCGCAGCCCCATTAGAGCCACCGAACGGGCAACCTTCCGCGGCTCGTCGGCATCTATTGCACGGGCCGTACCCGTTGCCGTTGCGCAAAACCTGCATCCCCTCGTACAGACGTCCCCGAGAATCATGAACGTCGCTGTCTTCCTTCCCCAGCACTCGGCTTTATTGGGACACCTCCCGCTACTGCATATCGTATGCAGCGAATGCCGGCGGACTATACTGGAGGTTTCGGCGAATGCCTCTCCAGCCTGTATCCTCGTTTTAAGCCAATGCGGTTTTACTTCTGCCCTTATTTTACCATAAATTTTAGGCATTGTGTTTATTATTTTTCCAATTGTTACAAAAGTAGCAATTTTTTCCGTTATAATTTTTCGGACACCCCGCGAAAATTAGCTATCTTTAACGCCATGTTAAAAAAAAGAGGAAATTTGTTGATTGTGGTCGCAGCAGCGGCCATTCTTGCGGGGTTCCTACTGTGGCGGGGGATAAGTAAAAGCACCGGATCGGAAGACCTTGCCGAAAGCGAAACGGAGATTGCGGCCGAGCTTCTGTATGGAATCGACTACACCGGGCTCAACGTCGAGGAGGGTACCATTCAATCCGGGCATACCATCTCATCGCTTTTCAGCCGCTACGGGGTCTCGCCTGCCACCGTCGACCGTACGGCAAAAGCGGCCGACAGCATCTTCAGTCTCCGCAATATCAGGGCGGGGAAAAACTATACCGCATTTCTTTCGGCCGACTCCATCGGAAGGTTAGTCCATTTCGTTTATGAACATACCCTTACGGATTACCTGGTCATATCCCTCGTGGGCGATTCGATCGAGGTACGCCGTGAGCAGAAAGATGTGGATATAGTAAGGCGCAGAGGCCATGCGGAAATAAATTCGTCGCTGTGGAATGCGGTCGTCGGCGCGGGAATGCCGGCCTCCCTCTCCATGGAACTGGAGGAGGTTTACCAATGGACTATCGACTTTTTCGGGCTTCAGAAAGAGGATAAGTTCACGGTCATATATGAAGAGAAATTCGTCGATTCGACCAGCGTCGGCATCGGCCGGATTTGGGGAGCGGTATTCACCCACGGGGGGAAGGATTATTATGCAATCCCGTTCGACCAGGACGGAAAAGTTACCTATTGGGACGAGACTGGCAACAGCCTTCGAAAGGCCATGCTCAAGGCGCCCCTCAAATACAGCCGTATATCGTCGAAATTCTCCCCGTCCCGGATGCATCCCGTACTCCGTATACGGCGTCCCCATTACGGTGTGGACTATGCGGCCCCAGCCGGCACCCCTGTCCACGCGGTTGCCGACGGCACGGTCACCTTCAAAGGATGGGACAGTAAAGGGGGCGGTAATACACTGAAAATACGACACAATTCCCAGCTCGAGACCGGTTACCTCCACCTGCGCGGATTCGCTCCGGGGATCGCACCGGGGAAACGGGTCAGCCAGGGAGACCTTATCGGTTATGTCGGTAGTACGGGTACCGCCACAGGGCCTCACCTCGACTACCGGGTGTGGGTAAACGGCAAGCCGGTGGATCCACTAAAAATGACTTCGGAACCGGCCGAACCGATCTCAAGCGAAAATATCGGGCGATTCATGGCCGTCCGCGACCTTATCATGGCCGAACTCCTCGGCCAGCTGCCCGACTCGCTCCGCATCACCGACCTGGCAGAAATAAAAACTGCGGCTTCCGATTCCCTTGAATTCATTACGCCAGTTACCGTAACCCGGGATACGGTTCCGGACGAGCAGGTGGCAAAATAATAGAGTTGAAATTATGAAGAATATTTTACTTATCGCCCTGCTTTGTGGCCCGGCTTTGCTGTCCGCACAGGATTCTGTAAAAATCTCCGGATATGTAAGCGATTTCGAGGGCAACCGGATCGCTGGGGCCGAATTCGACCTGATAGATGTATATTGGCAGAGTGTTGCATCTGCTTTTACCGACCAGGACGGATATTACCAAATGAATGTTCCGAAGGGGGAATTTATGGCCATGACCGGAATGGTTACCGACGAATACCCCAGGGAGGATGCCGTTCCCGAAGAGGATATGCGGCTGGAATTTTGGGCATGGAACGTGATCGCCGACCGCGACCTCGAAATAAATCCCCGTTATCACAGACTCGAACTGTACGGAACTACGGTCTTCGAGATATTCGGTGGTTATCCCGGATTCTTCGTCTATTTCCGGCCGATGGGCGTAACCAAATATGTTTCCTATGAAAAGGAGGTGTGGATGGATAAAACGACTGCGGAAAATACCATAACCGACATTTCGGTAGATCCGGATCATCTTCAGGTATGGGTCTACGGAGATGAAGAAGAACTGAAGATCAACAGTATTCAACGAGTAGAAGAATATGTGGGCGAAGGGAAGGTTCCGATGGGCGCATATTTGTTACAGGTCGACAGGCCGGTGAAACGGCCCGATAAGCCCTATATCGTGTTCAGGGTCGTTGCAAAAGATACCCATTATAACGAAATGGGCGAAAATATTTACTTTTACAAACTACCGGGATTTTATCCGTAGTGATGACCGTACCCGAGCAAATCGTCCGCTTTATCCGCAGGCACCATGTCCTGACACTGGCCACTTCGTCGTCCGAGGGGCTTTGGTGCTCCAATTTGTTCTATGGCTATCTACCGGAAGAAAATGCCTTTGTATTTACCTCCGAAGAGCGGACACGCCATATCCGTGATGTGCTCGACAATCCCCTCGTTGCAGCTTCCGTGGTATTGGAAACCCGCTCCGTGGGAAAAGTCCAGGGCCTGCAGATCACGGGAATGGTCGACAAAGCGGAAGCCGGCGACGGAAAATTCCGGCGGG
>JAJBVJ010000275.1 GCA_020859875.1 Rikenellaceae bacterium | reverse complement strand
GTCATTAATTAGCGGAATTATCACTTCCGCCGCCGCCAAAGCTCGGTTACGGTCGTGGTAGGCACTTACGAACTTGCGGAGGTAAAAAAAGAAATAGGGTGAAAGGGTGAGCAGGAAAAGGGCAGTCTGGAAATCGTATCCCTTTCCGTAGTTCGGACCGACCATGATCCCGAGCAGACTAAGACCCAAATAAATCGCAACCATGGCGATACTCAGGGTGACGAATAGCTCGAGCGAAGCCGACGACAAGATGGCGACCCGCATAACCTTGACCGTAGCCTCATTCAACTCCTTGCTTTTTTTAGAAAGAAAACGGTATTGGGTTTTGAAATTATCCAGGTTGACTATTTCGGCGATGGACTGAAGGCGGTTGTGAAAAACCGCCGAATATTTCATAAACAGACCGATATGCTTCTTGTGGATGCTCTCGGCCCCGATTCCGATAATGCTCATCAAAAAAGGGATTACCAGAAATGAGGCTAAAAGAATGATCCCGACCCATTTCTCAACCCTGAAACATACCCCCAGCAGAAGAATGGCGACCAAAACAGATGCCATCGCATAGGGAATAAAAAAGGCGAAATAGGGTTTCAGGTCGTCCGCAATCCGGGTGACGGTCAATGTTCCCGATATGGAATCTATCCGATTGTTTTCAAGCAGTGCGGGATAGAGCTTTGCCTTGATTCGGGAAACGACGACATTCCCGGCTTTATAATTGAGCCGGGAAGCGATGTATGCGAAAATATACCTTCCCGCCAGAAATACCGAGGAGTATAGTAATGGTTCCGGCCCGATCGAATCTTCCACGAGCCATCCTGCGGCGAAAATGGAAAGGTACCGGCAAAAGAGGACAAAGCATACCGCGCTCACGAGGGTAGCAATCCATCCCCGAATATATATCCCTTTGATAGCGGCTATATTTTTATTAAGCCACCGGGACGTGCCAAGCTGTTTTTCCTCCATCTTTTGCTATCGGATAACCGTCCAAAGGTAGGAAATGTTAAAATAACCCGTAAACTTATCTGGAATAAAAAAAGAGGTGATTTGTATGCATCGTTAAAGCCCTCGGGAATTATAGTGTTATTAAAAGATAGAGGGTGAATGCGGGTTTTATCCGGACATAACTTTATTGCTTAAATAATAAAGCGGCCTGGATAGGCCAGGCCGCTTGTCGTTTATAGAAAGAAGTAGTCAGGTATTTGCCGAAATCATCGTCGTCCGCTCGACTATCCATGCCCAGATATTTGCCATCAGCCTGTCGAAATCGGATGTAACAATGCCGTCCGTATGGGCTGTATCGCTCATTGCGGAACCACGGTTGGAAGTTATACCGCTGTCACCGCAATAAAATACGCCTGCCGTGATATTTATCCCGTGGGTCATCATAAGGTGCACATCGCTTCCGGCAGCCACCCTAAGTAACGGTGCGGTCGTTTCATCGTTATAACCGTTATTATATCCTATGGACAATTTACTAAGTCCCATAATACCTTCGGCTACCGGTCCGAACGGTCCGTTGAAGAATCTTTCGGTACGTCCCTGCCAATCGTCTTCCGCCCTTTCCAGCGCGGTTATTTGGGAGGTCGTTTCCCATGTTCCGCTACCACTGCCTACATCCGCGTCCTCAAGATCATAAATGTATGCCTCGATAGTCGAATTGGTGTTGTCGCTGTCGAAACCTACTATCAGAATGTTATTTACTTTTGAAGAGTGCCAGTCGGTTATGAGTTTGGCGGCAGCAGACGAGGGGGTACACTCTGCCGGAAGATGAACGACATCGACATCGCTCAATACCTTCTCGAGTATGTACATATCCGAGGCGGATTGGCTTGTAATGGTCGCATTCTTGAGATCGTAAACGATAACTCCACCGATGGTTACCTTGCCCAAAGAAGAAAAATTGGAGGGATTTTCCAGCACCCTTCGCATCGCCGCGCCAGAGGCATCGGTAAATGTTCCGTCCGTGGTTCCCAGGTCGCCGTCCAGATCGGTAATCGTAAGTACCCGTACATATCTGGAAGCCATCATTCCCTGGTAAGTTTCCTGCACCACTTCAATATCGAACGTCCACCAGTCCGTATAGACCTGTAGACTGCCGGTAAAATCCGACGCGGAATAATTGTCGCCCGTTGAGGTGAATACCAATTTCCAAATGTCATTACCGGAAGAATAATCCCTGGCGACTTCCAGGCGGTAAAAATCTGTCGTGAATACACCCCCGTCAGGAGTTATCACCTGACCGGTCGGATCGCCGTTCTCATCCATTATCTTTACACTGAAAGGTACCGTCGCCTGAAGGGTCTCGGTCTTTTCCGCACCGGCAAAATATTGCAATACCACTTTGCGTGAGGAGATACCCAGATAATTCTCGTCTCCGCTGAACCACATTTCCGAGGTGAGCTCGTTCCACACCTGCATAGTAGCGGTAATTGCCGTAGCCTCGTTTTGAGCCGCATCGCCAGGGGTCGGCCATCCCCGGCCGTTAACCTGCATAATGTTGAAAATATATTTGTGATTTCTCAGAACCTGACCGAACGGATGCCCTTCAAAACCGGAATCGAAGTCGATACGATAATATGAAAGAGCCGTATCGTCGGCATAATAGCCCCCCACGACCACGCAGGTCGCCGTGGACGTCTGCAGGGCTTGATCCGTTACGGGAAGCGATTCGGGAAGATAGGATCGGGTAATACTCTTGTCGCCTTCAGATTCGACATTTTTATGGTAGGCTGGATATACCGATGCTCCGCCCGGAACCGTTGCCGACGAAACGCTCATTTTCCCTTCGGTCTGAATTGCGGAAGACGAGGGTATGACATTGTACCTGTCGTTGGCCCTGTAAATATATACGCTTTCCAGCCTGAAATCTTCGGACATGCCGGTAGCTATGGTATTGTTCACATCGACCCTTACCACGGCCCGCAGCATAGTCACCGAAAAAGAGTTGGGTTGGTCCACTCTAAGTTGCGTTAATGATATCTCGCCGTATAACGGAAGTTCACCTTCGATACCAGAATCGAAAGAGTCTATGAGCCACTCCTTAAAGTTACTTTCGGTCATATCTTCAACTATCTCGCCGGATTCGAAGGCGTCGTTGTAGTTTGCTACAATGACTATCTTCAACGGAACATCCGAACTTGTAAGCAATGCGCTGAACGTGGTTAACTGGGAATCGGCCGAGCTCTGTACTATTTGCTGCCCGTCTACCATATACCGGTAACGGTATATGCCGCCGGAAAGTTCAAGTACAGCCAATTTTATACGCGATACCGCCCCCTCGTCCGCATCGGCCTGGCTACGGGTAGCCTGGGGAACCGAACTGCTCGGGGTATATATGCTGAGTTTTACCAAAGCCGAATTCGGATCCACAGGGAGGTACTCCGTGGCGGCATCCTTAGTACAGGAAACGAGTCCGGCAACCAACGCCAACCCCAGCCATAAAGACTTAATATGTGATTTAATCGACATTATACTTATTTTTTAATTGTCACCATATCGTCCATTGGTGGATTTCATCCCAGGGTGTTATAATGGTTTGCAATATTATTTCTCCCGTCTGTTCGATGATGATCAAAACATTTGTGGTTTTCCCCTGTTCCAACGGAATATATTTCCCATCGGTATCCCTGTCTCCGCTTGCGATCAAAGTGTCCGCCCGGGTAGTCACCGTTCGGTAAATACCTACGAGCACCCTGCTGTTTTCGCCGTATATATGTCCCGGAGCGTTGTGGATCATAATGTAAGGTTCGGGGGAAATATAATCCGATGCATCGTCGAACGAACCTTCCTCCCATATTTCGCGGGGTACCAGTTGGGGAGTGCCTTCGAAATCGTAGGCGGAGTACAGCGAGCCTATTCTAAAATAATAATCTTCCGCATTTCCGGTCTTGGGCAGGCCTCTGACCGTTACATTCAGCTTCGAGTTCTTTCTTTCGAGCCAGACGGTATCGGCTTCCGTTACCTGGTCGACGGGAGCGAATTCGATCTGTTTATAACCGAAGAATATATCACCGGGACACAGAAAAAAGTCTGTGCGGCTGTCGTTGGGAAGCATTCTGATTTCCAGGTCGTCGATATCGTCCCCAAAACCGGCTTTATCGATCTCTACCGCGTTTCCTATATTGGCCCAAACCGAGACATATCCGCCATCGAGACCCTTGTCCGTGAGATTTATGGGTGTTCCCTGACGCATCATTGCGGTAGTGAACGCCACCGTATCGACAAGTTTTTCATTTCTGTCGAAAAGATAAACCATTATATCGTCCAGTTCCTCTGTATCCGTAATATCGACTCGCGTCACCCCGTCCGTTACCCTTAAATACAGAAGCTGCCTTATATCGTCAACAGGACCCGGAGGCGGGCACTCCTCCATACCCTGTTCGATACAGGAGAAAAGGACGGTAAGCGCCATAACGGATAGTAAGCATTTCATATATCCGAATATAGGATTTGTAGAAACCGGCATAATAGGGATTTTATTGGTTATGGGGAAGGGAGTATGCAGACCCCTTTTGAGGATTTCTGCAAACTTCCTCCTTCTAACTTACAATTACCAAACAACATCCTGTATTATATCCAAATCCCAGGGTTCTACCGTAAGTTTCACCTCGATAGGAGCGGTGGTCGGCGGTATATCGGGATCGGTGGTTCCTTTGCCGAGGTTATTTATAACGATGTTAATGATGTAGGATTTATTAGCCTGAATAAGGGTGCCGTCGGTGTTTTTATCACCCTCTTCAGCATTTATAGGGATAGGGAAATACTGTTCGTCGCCTTCATAGTTGGAAACGAGTGTCAGCAGTGTGCATTCATCCCGATTCTGGTTCGGCAAAACATAGAAATAATTGCCCATGTTTTCTTCTACGGCCACTTCGAAATCCGTATTTATCGCATCGTAAAGGAAACTCTGCTGAGTGAGGCTCATAGAACCAATCAGACCCCCGTAAAGAGAACTGGAACTAATTGCATTGCCATATATGTCGGTGGATGAAATAGCCCTCTGTATGCTGACACCGGTTAATTCGAATTCGTCGATGTCAAAATTACCCAAAGGAAGTATCTTGATGGTACCCAGCGTAACTTTCGCAACAAGCCTTCGCAGACTGATGGGTACTACGGTCGTACCTGTAAGACTGATTGTTACGGGGCTTTCGGTTTCGCCGAGCATTACCAGACCGTTCGTTTCAATATTGGCGGGTGTCTGATAGGTAAGGTTAATGGAACTGGAAGCCTGCGTCAGTTTCGAGTAATCGTCGCCTTCATAAAATACCGGAAAGTTAGACGGTGTGTTGGTAACCACAACGATCTTTTTCGGGAAGCCGGTCGAAAGTCCGCTCATCGTGGCGGTAGTGACGTTGGTAAAGGTTTGCGTAGCTTCGAGAGCGTTGTTCTCGGCATTAAAGACATATACGGTGAATTTTTTCACCGCGCTTTCGGCGGCATAACTTGAAGGACCTTCAGCGCGGGTAAAATCATCTCCCACGAGCGTGATTTTAAGGTCGCCTTCGCCCTCTTCGACAAACTTCTTCTGATCCGAGCCATTATCTGTGGAACAACTCATTGCCAGCAGGGAAATAACGGCTGCCCCTGTCATGAAAAGTTTAGTAAACTTCATAATCAATAGTTTAATTGGTTTGTTGGATGCAAATAATATATGCCTCCGATGTTCAATTATGGTGCCGTTAAATGATTATGAAGATCGAGATATACCGTTCTCGGTATCGGTGGTGTATAAAATACTTTGTCGCAAATACGACTAAAAGACGGAAAGTGCACCCAAGTAATTGAAAGACAGATGCCTTTAAAGGCCGATAGTGACTGATTAAAACCTCACTGGAAAAGGAACTTATGTGGTGAAACTGTTTAACTCACTGGAAAGCGTTTACCAATACAATTGAAGCATGCCACCTACAAGTTCGGAAATCCTGAAAAGCTCTGTATATCGGTGACGGATAAAATAAAGAGGCCTGATTTCTCAGGCCCCTTGTTTTGTGAGCGGAAAACGAGACTCGAACTCGCGACCCCAACCTTGGCAAGGTTGTGCTCTACCAACTGAGCTATTTCCGCAAACTTTGTATAATGCTTTATTACTAAAGCGAAGACAAAAGTAGAATATTTTTTTAAATCTGCAAAACCGGTGAAAACAAAAATTGCGTTGGGGTGGTTACGGACTCGGTTCCCGGGTATATATTTTACAGATATTGGCCGTAAAAGGCATGCGGAGTAATTTTTCGAGATACATAGCATCGATACTATCGAAAGCGGAAAGTTCCGTATGGTCTATATCCAAGACGGCCGAGACTTGGCCTTTATGCAGAATCGGCACGACGATTTCCGATCGGGAGAGGGGGTTGCATGCTATATGGCCGGGAAATTCCTCTACATTATCGACTATAACGGTTCTTTTACTCTGTCGGCAGGAACCGCAGACGCCCCTTGTACCTTTGATCGTCATGCATGCCACAGGCCCCTGGAATGGCCCCAATACCAGTTCGTCCCCGTCGGCAATATAAAAACCGACCCAGAAAAATCCGAACTCCTCCTTCAGCAGGGCGCATATATTGGCCACGCAGGGAATGGGTCTCTCTTCCACCCCGATAAGAGCCGTTGCTTTACGGATAACAGACTCGTATTTTTCTTTCTTAGTGGCTGTGGTCATCTCGGGAATTTATGCAAAGATATATTATTTAGTATTGCAGCCAGTGTCCTCTTCGAAAGAGCGGCTTTTGATTATTTCGGCGATCCCTTTTACAAGGTCATCCCTGTTTTCCAATAGCTTTATCAGATCCGCCAGATTTTCCGCGGTATTCCGACGGAGTTTATCCCCGGCTTTCTCGTATACCGATTTCGCCTCGATAAATACGAGGAAAGCGCTGGCCAGCATTGTAAAATAGGGGAGTCCGACAACTAACGAAGCGATGATGTCGAACATTAGTGCGAACAGCATAACGCTGTAATATTGTATTAGTTTGGACACCGTACGCCGAAAGCCGAAGGAAGTCCTTGTTACACCTGTTATGCGTGCCTTATATATCCCGGACATCAAGTCGATGATGATTGCGGCCAGTACGATAAGCCACATAGTAAGTACCAGCAAAAGAGACGACATCAAAGCCTGGTGGTCTCCGCCGATAATAGATCGTATAAATAACATTCGCTCCGTTTTATATGAAATCGGCAATATTAGCCTTCGCGGCGCCTTTAATTTTTATACGATTTGAAACCGGGCACTCGTTTTGTATTTTTATAATCTAAAGTCACCCATGAAAAAGAAAATAGTCACGATCCTATTTCCACTGCTGGTTCTGGCCGCTATTTCCTGCACGACGGTGCGGACAAACAAGCAGTACAACGATCCACCGGGATATATAACCATGGAGATAGTACCGCCTGTGGTCGATGCTAAAACGAGCGTGGTAACGCTGATGATCTCGAATCATAGCGACCAGACGGCTCAGTTCGGGGCGAATTACACCATAGAAAAGTTCACCGGCACAGAGTGGCGGGAATTCGATAGGCCACAGTTCGCCGTTATAGCCATTATGTATATGCTGGGCCCCGGGGAGACCCGGGAATACGATATAAACCTTTTTCCCGACCAGGCCGATTATACACCCGGAAGATACCGCATAGTAAAAAGCATCGTCCTCGACCTTACGGGAGACACATATTATACGGCCGAGTTTAGGGTCGAGTAATTTCCGGTTTATTGGTCGGCATGTTCCCCCTCACGGGAGGTGCTATCGAAAAACCGGTCGTCGAAATTTACGAAATAGAGCCGCTCGGTGGCCCTCGTTACGGCGGTGTAGAGCCACCGCATAAGATCGCGACTCATCTGTTCCTCTCCGAATAACATTTTGTCGATAAAGACCGCTTTCCACTGGCCGCCCTGAGCCTTATGGCAGGTGACGGCATAGGCGAATTTCACCTGCAGGGCGTTGAAATGGGGATTTTCGATAACCGCCTTATAGCGTTTTTTCCTCACGGTAATCTCGGCGTAATCCTCTTCGACGGCTCGGAACAACCGGGTGTTGTCTTCCCGCGAAAGGGAGGGGGAGTCGCTTGTCAGGGTATCGAGCATCAGTCGGCACTGCACGTCGGCACCCTCGTAGTCGGGAAATTCGAGTGTCGCATCGGCGAATGTAAATCCGTACAACTCCTGTATTCTTCGCAGTCGTACAAGTTTTGCGATGTCCCCGTTTGCGATGAATTCCATGCGGCTGTCCCCTTCCTTAGGGCCATAGAAATAATTATTCTTTACGACCATCAGCATATCGCCCGTTTCGAGCTCCTCTTCGGAGAATAGTACATTACGCCGAATTCCCTCGTTGAACCTTCCCGCACGCTTATTGGAACGGGTGATGATAATGGTCTCGTCTTTACCGTAGCGCAAGTAGCACTCCTCGACCTTTTCGAGAAATTCCCCGCCGACGAGCGAGGCCACGTCGTCGAACGAAAGGTCGAAAAGGGGCGGCTGGTAGATCCCCGCCTCGAGCATGCACCGGATGAGGGTTGCATTGAAAAGAATTCCAGAATCTTCATGCTGCCTGACAACCTCGTCCAACGATGCATATTCCACAGCCCCGAAGCAGGACATCATACCCGGGTCGAGCGCCGGGCTCGTATCGTGTCCGACGGGCGGAAGCTGGGCATTGTCGCCTATCATCATAAGGCGGCATCTTTTCCCGCTGCGGACATACTTCACAAGGTCTTCCAGCACGCTGCCCGAACCGAATACATGGTCGCTTCCCCGGTCGGTAAGCATCGAGGCCTCGTCGATAATGAACAGTGTGTCCGATTCACGGTTGTAATCGAGAGAGAAGCCGGATTCCGGATCGGTAAGTTTCTTTTGGCGGTATATTTTTTTATGGATCGTATAGGCTTTTTCTCCCGTATATCGCGCCATGATCTTGGCCGCCCGTCCGGTCGGTGCCAGTAGTACGGACTTCATTCCGTTGGCTTTCAGCGCTGCAACGAGAGCCCCGACCAGGGTAGTTTTGCCCGTTCCGGCATATCCGTTGAGGATGAAAATGTTTCCCGGGTCGTCTCCGCACAGCCAGACGGCCATCCTGTCTATGATTTTTTTTTGGCCAATAGTTGGCGTAAATGCAAAATTACTGTAAATTTGAGACGCAATATATTGACTTAGCATTTGCTACGGCATTTCTTATGGTTCGAATGTTGCACACGGAACAAGGGGCGAAAATTTGAGGTCGGTGCACGGCGGTCCTCGGCGATCCTTCCCGCAAGTAATCGCGTACAAACTTAAAATTAAAAAATAGAAATGAAAAGAGGAGCAATCATAACCGTTGCCAGTATAGTTCTGGGGATTCTTATCGTTTTGTTTACATGGTTGTTGATCGGTATGCTTAACACGCCGCGCAATTTCCAGAGGGAGGTCAAGGTGCGTGAGGCCGCCGTTATATCGCGCATCCAGGATATACGTACCGCGCAGCAGGCATACAAACAGAAATACCAGAGGTATACACCCACCTTCGATTCGCTCATATATTTCGTTCTCAACGACTCGCTCGTTTTCGAGCGTTCGAGCGGTTCCGTAGACGATTCCATAGCGGTAGCCCGCGGACTGGTGACCCGGGAGGAGTTCTGGATCCCGGTGATAGACACGATCTTCCGTAAACAAATGACCAGGAATGACGTAGAGAACCTTCGCTATATTCCCTACGGAGAGGGTGCCGAATACATTATGGATGCCGGAACTTTCGAAACCGACTCGAAGGTCGTCGTTCCCGTATTCGAAGCCAAAGCACCGTTCAAGGCTTTCCTCGGTGACCTTAACAGGCAGGAACTCATAAACTATATAGACGACGCCAAGACTCTGGGAAAATATCCGGGGATCAAGGTAGGCGCCTTGGATCAGGCGACCAACGACGCCGGAAACTGGGAGTAATCGTTATGGTAAAAGAAATCATGTCCATCCGGCTCTCGGCGGATGGACTTTCTTTTTGGATCGACAAACGGGACGAAAATTCCGTGGAATGTATCCACGGCCCCGTGGAATTCAGTCTCGGCGGCGAAGGTCAGCCGCGCTGTAAAAGTGCTTCGGATGCCGTTTCGCAATACTGCGGAATCCTCGCATCCCATGGTATGGATCTGCCGGGAAAGAGAAAACTCTATGCGGATACGTTGAAATGTGTTCTGGTACCCGAAGAGCTCTTCCGGGAAGAAGATGCTAAAAGGTATCTTCACCTACATGGCATCGAATTCACGGAGGGAGAATATACGGTCTGCTCCCGGCCTGTTTGCGGATCCGTGGCGGTAATGAGGCTGAAAAAGAAAGTAATGGAGAAACTGGGGAGCCGCCTCGGAGAGTTCGATGTCGCCCATATGCTCCAATTTAATATGGAGAGGGAATCTTCGGCGGCGGACGGCTGCTCCCGCATCCGGATATATATTTCTCCGGGGCTATGCCACATCACTGCCTATGGTACCGAGGGTCTTGTCGCAGCGGAAAGTTACCCGGTAGATTCCGAGGCGGATCTCGTCTATTACCTGGATTGCATTACCAGACTTCCGGGCTTGGATCCCGGTATACCCGTGCTTGTCGACGGACATAGGGCCGGTGAGGTTGCCGGTGCCCTTTCACGGACTTTCAAGGGGGCTCGATGCGTATAATCGGCGGTACGCACAAAGGCCGGCAAATACATCCGCCGCGCAACCTTCGGGCTCGTCCGACAACCGATTTTGCAAAGGAGAACCTGTTTAACGTCCTGGGGAATCTTGTCGACTTCGAGGGGCTCGATGTGCTCGACCTTTTCGCCGGTACGGGTTCCATCAGCTACGAGTTTGCCTCGCGGGGTGCCGGTTCGGTTACCTCGGTCGAAATCAATGCCGTCCACTATAATTTTATCCGTAAGACCGCTTCCGAGCTCGGTTTCGGTAATGTATACCCGGTCAAGGCCAATGCGTTTCTTTATCTTAAAACCTCGAAAAAGCAGTACGATATAATCTTTTCGGATGCACCCTACGATCTGGAAGGGGCGCAGGAAGTGATAGGCTTGACCATGTCCAACGGCCTTCTGAAAGAGGGCGGGTTATTGATTTTCGAACATTCCGGCTCGACCGATTTTTCGGCATATCCCGGCCACATGCAGTCGAGAAATTACGGGAGCGTACATTTCGATATATTTCGAATGGCCTGATCTACCTGTCCGTAGGTTCAGTTACGAGGGAAAGGGCCAGTTCCGGTTTGTCCGTTGTGATGTAATCGATACCGTGGCGGATAACAAAGCGCATATCATCTTCGCTGTTCACCGTCCAGCTGTTAGTTGTTAAACCCAGCTCCCGGGCATCGGTTAATATACCGGGTGATTTTTTTATAAGCCGGATGTTGTAGTCCAGACCCGATATGCCGTCCCTGGAGAGTTCCTGCGGAGTTTTATCGCCGTTAAGGTAAGCCACGGACGCCGAAGGGTCGCGGGCCACCAACTCTTTGCATACATGGTAGCTGAAAGCGATATATTCTACCTGGCTGCGCATACCCGTCTGCTCCACCAGATCCATAATCACTTCCACCGACCGGGTTTCATGCTTTGCCGTGGTCGCCGATTTTATCTCAAGGATAAGTTTCAGGTCGGGATAATTGGAGCCCTCTTCGAGATACTGCTTCAGGGTCGGCAATGTTTCGCCGTTGGAGAGTTTATGTCCCTCGAAAACCGAGTAGGGATTCTTACAGATAACCCGTCCGCCGATCTTGTCGTCGTGAGTGACAATGGCCACCCCGTCCGAGGTGAGATGTACGTCGAACTCGGTGCCATAGCATCCTATCCTCGCGGCGTTGCGAAGAGAAGCAATGGAGTTCTGTGCGGAACCTTCTGTGTCCCAGTATCCCCGGTGGGCGATCACTTGAGTTTGGTAGAGTGGGGTTTCCTGTCCGTTGGCGCACAGGAAGAACCCGAGTGTAACAATTAGAGCCGTAATATAAATCGGGCGTTTTATCATATTCTTTGTCATTTATCTGCGCCTGAGTTTCGGGATGCCGCCCGAAGCCACCGATTTCATCATCTTGCGGGTATCTTCGAACTGTTTTAACAGGCGGTTGACATCCGCGGGGGTGGTTCCGCTCCCTTTGGCTATGCGTTCGCGGCGACTCCCGTTTATGATCGACGGGTTTTCCCGTTCGGCGGGACTCATCGAGTGAATGATCGCTTCGGTCTGCTTGAATACATCGTCGCTTATATCTACGTTTTTGAGGGCCTTACCGACACCGGGTATCATCGACGCCAGGTCTTTGAGGTTCCCCATTTTCTTGATCTGGGGTTTCTGTGCCAGGAATGGGTTGAATTCGAATTGGTTTTTGACGGGC